>JAFAJB010000172.1 GCA_019236395.1 Cupriavidus sp. | reverse complement strand
GTCGGTATCTTCGAGCTTTGTTGGCATGGTGTACAGCGTCAGCCCACTGGACAAGGCGCAGAAGAACCACGCCACCAGAAAACCAATCGTGTAAACCGCCTCGCGCGAAGCCTCCACCGAGTGGCCGAAGAAATTCAAGTCACCCGGATCGACGACCGAAAACACCACGGCCGTGGCCGCTCCGCCCATCAGGAACGCCGGCCACAGCACCCACATCAGCCAGCGGAACCTCATGGGCGCCTCGCAGCGGGCGACTCGACGTGATCCGCATCCGCCTTCTGAACTACCAGGCCATGACGCTCGGCGCCAGTGACCGGCGGATCGGGGTGCGTACTGGCGAGCCAGATGGTCACTCCGCAACCAATAATCGCGAGCAACGGTCCGCTCATCAGAAGCCACGGCCACGGTTCCCTGTACCAGGGCTTGGACTGCTGGGATGTCATTGCACTCTCCTTGTTCGCTGCTGTCCAGACTTCAGCATCACAGATTTCGGGGAACAATGAAACTCGTGGATTGCCCGATACGCGCATCGCGTCCGTCCTCGCCTTCGGCTGTCACGGTCACGTTGATCTTGTGCGTACCCTCCTTGGCATCTTCGATCGGCACACGGATACGGATCGGCAGCAACCGGTTCGACGTCGGCGACAGCGCTTCAGCAGCCTTGTCGTATTCAACCGTCAAGCCCTTCAGATCGTCACCTTCGACCTGCACACGAATTCGCATCGATGCTTCCGTCGTGTTGATCACCTGCAGGCGATAGACGTTCTCGATCCAGCGCCCTTCCACTTCACGACCCAGCGCCCCACGGTCCCGAATGATGTCCACCTTGATCGGCGATCGCACTGCCAGCGAAGCAACAAAGCCGGCCACCAACACCAGCCAGATCATCGAATAGATGATCGTGCGCGGCCGCAGCAGACGCTTGCGCGCGTCCGACAACGTCAGCGACTTCCGCATGGCGTTCTCCGACGTGTACCGGATCAGGCCGCGCGGATAATCCATCTTGTCCATGACCTGGTTGCACGCGTCGATGCACGCGCCGCAGCCGATGCACTCATACTGGAGGCCATCACGAATATCGATGCCAGTCGGACACACCTGTACGCAGATGCTGCAGTTAACGCAATCGCCGATGCCCGCCACCTGCCTGTCCGTCTTGCGCGAACGGCTGCCGCGCGGTTCGCCCCGGCCAACGTCGTACGTCACGACATAGGTATCGCGATCAACCATCACGCTCTGGAAGCGCGCATAGGGACACATGTACTTGCATACCTGCTCGCGCATGAATCCAGCATTGCCCCAGGTCGCGAACGCGTAGAACAACATCCAGAAGCTCTGCCAAGGGCCGAGCGTGAAGTGCAGGACCTCACTGCCAAGCTCGCGAATCGGTGCGAAGTATCCGATAAACGTAAAGCCGGTCCACAGTGCGATCAGGATCCAGAGTATGTGCTTGGTCGCCTTGAGCCTGAGCTTGCGCAGACTCCATGGGTCGCCGTCGAGACGAATGCGCGCAATGCGATCGCCTTCGACATGCCGCTCGATCCACATGAAGATCTCTGTGTAGACCGTTTGCGGACAGGCATACCCGCAAAACAGGCGCCCCGCGATAGCCGTGAACAGGAACAGGGACAGGGCCGAGATCACCAGCAGCACTGCAAGGTAGATCACGTCCTGCGGCCACAGCACGAGACCGAAGATGTAGAACTTGCGCGCTCCAAGGTCGAACAGGACGGCCTGGCGATCGTTCCATTGCAGCCACGGCGTCCCGTAATAGACCAGTTGCGTCAGGATCACCAGCCACACACGCCAGCTCGAGAACGCACCAGTAGTCGAGCGCGGATAAATCTTGCGCCGGACCTCGTACAGGGCCTCCTCGGTCGTCTCGGCCCCCTTCGGAGGCGGAGCCGGACGCCAGGTGTTACCGCCGCGGTCCCCCGCGGACTGGCTTGCAGCCGGATCGTTGGATGCGTGATCGTCCGAGCGATCAGGGGCGTTAAGGGGCGCGTTCATCGTGTTGCCCTCACGCCCCGGCGGGCGGCTTGCCGCCCTGCCCCGGGGCTTACTGTCATTTTGCTGCGCCTCCCGTGTTCGAGAGACCCCATACATACGCCGTCAGCATACGGATGCGCTCAGGCGTCAGGATTTCTTCATGTGCCGGCATATGACCGTTATGGCCCTTCAGGATCGCGTCAACGATCGTTGCTTCCGAACTGCCGTACAACCAGACGTTGTCGGTCAGGTTCGGCGCACCAAGCGCCTGGTTACCCTTGCCGTTGGAGCCGTGGCATGCCGCACAGGTCGACTTGAACGTGCTCTCGCCTCGCGATGCACGGATCGGGTCGGAGGACAGACCGGACAGCGAACGCACATACTGTGCGGTGTCGCCAGCCTGCTTGGCATCGATCGTGGCTGCGAACGAAGGCATCATGCCATTGCGGCCCTTGGTGATCGTCTGCTGGATCGTTTCCGGCTCGCCACCATAGAGCCAGTCGTTGTCCGTCAGGTTGGGAAAGCCCCGGCTACCGCGTGCATCCGAGCCATGGCACTGGGCGCAATAGTTCAGGAACAGTCGCTGCCCGATCTCACGCGCTTCCGGATCCGCCGCCACCTGCTTGATATCCATGTTCAGGTACTTGGCAAAGATCTGGTGCTGCGTCTTCTCGGCAGCCTCGCGGTGAGCCGCCAGCTCGCCTTGCGTCGAGAACTTGAGCACCCCCTTATACGATCCCAGACCTGGGTAGAGGACCAGGTATGCGAGCGCGAATATGCAGGCCAGCAGGAACATCCACATCCACCAACGCGGCAGCGGATTGTTCAGCTCCCGCAAGTCATCATCCCAGACATGACCTGTGTCTGCGGTGGAGGTGACGCCCTTGGGAAGTTTGCGTTGGGAGAACAGCAGCCAGACGCACCAGACGATCCCGATGAGCGCGATGGCCGCGATGTAATAACTCCAGAAATCGGAAATGAAATCGCTCATGACTGTGGGTTCCGGCTTGTAGTTGTAATTTCGTCAGGCAAGGCAAACGGCAGCATCGCCGATTCCTGATTGGCGGCCTTGCGGCCGCCCGACCATGCCCACCAACAGATACCGACGAACGTCAGCATCGACACGATAGTCGCGATAGTGGTTACGATCACCATGACATCACTCCTTGGCCGGAGCCTGGGCCGAAACTGCCGCGTCGGCGCGGACGTTGCGGCGGTTCAGGCCGAGCCCCTGCAGGTATGCCACCAGCGCGTCCTCTTCGGTCTTGCCAGCCAGCTCCTCGGGCGCGTGCGCAATTTCCTCGTCCTTGTAGGGCACGCCAAGACGCTTCAACGCGTGCATGCGAGCCTGGACCGAATCGGTCGGCAGCGCAGTCTTCTCGAGCCACGGGTACGACGGCATCACCGACTCGGGCACCACATCGCGCGGATTGCGCAGGTGGATCCGTTGCCAGTCATCCGAATAACGGCCACCAACCCGCGCGAGGTCCGGGCCAGTACGCTTCGAGCCCCACAGGAACGGATGGTCATACACCGACTCGCCCGCCGTCGAGAAGTGGCCATAGCGCTCCGTCTCGGCCTGCAGCGTACGCACCTGCTGCGAATGGCAGCCGACGCAGCCTTCGCGGATATAGATGTCGCGACCCATCAGGCGCAACGGCGAGTACGGCTTGATGCCCGGATCGGGCTCGGTGGTCGAGTGCTGGAAGAACAGCGGCACGATCTGCACCAGACCTGCGATGCTGACCACAATGATCGTAGCGATGATCAGCCAGCCGACGTTCTTTTCCAGCGTTTCGTGGGTAAAGAATCCTTGTTTTTGAGACATCTTTCGGTCCTCGGCGATCAGTGGGCGGAAGCCGGCAGGCTGGCCGGGATCGGAGCGTCAATCGCCGGCTTGCCGATGATGGTGCGCGCCACGTTGTAGGCCATGAGAAGCATGCCGCTCAGGAAGCACAGACCGCCCAGCAAACGAATCAGGTAGAACGGATACTTCGCCTTCACCGCTTCCACGAACGCATAGGTCAGCGTGCCGTCAGGCTGCGTGGCACGCCACATCAGGCCTTCCATCACACCAGCGATCCACATCGAGGCGATATAGAGCACGACGCCGATCGTCGCGATCCAGAAGTGCCATTCGATCAGGCGGATGCTGTACATCTGCTTCTCGCCGAACAGGCGCGGAATCAGGTAGTAGAGCGAACCGATCGAGATCATTGCCACCCAGCCCAGGGCGCCAGAGTGCACGTGTCCGATGGTCCAGTCCGTGTAGTGCGACAGCGCGTTCACGGTCTTGATCGACATCATCGAACCCTCGAACGTCGCCATGCCGTAGAACGACAGCGCCACCACCAGGAACTTGAGGATCGGATCGGTGCGCAGCTTGTGCCAGGCACCGGACAGCGTCATGATGCCGTTGATCATGCCACCCCACGACGGTGCCAGCAGGATCAGCGAGAAGACCATGCCCAGCGACTGCGCCCAGTCAGGCAGCGAGGTGTACTGCAGGTGGTGCGGGCCAGCCCACATGTACGTGAAGTTGAGCGCCCAGAAGTGGACGATCGACAGACGATAGGAATAGATCGGACGCTCGGCCTGCTTCGGGATGAAGTAGTACATCATCCCCAGGAAGCTCGTCGTCAGGAAGAAGCCGACGGCATTGTGGCCGTACCACCACTGGATCATTGCATCCTGCACGCCAGCGTAGGCCGAGTACGACTTCCAGAGCGAAGCCGGCATCTCCATGTTGTTGACGATATGCAGGATTGCGATCGTGAGGATGTAGGCGCCGAAAAACCAGTTGGCCACGTAGATATGGCGGGTCTTGCGCTTGACGATCGTGCCGAAGAACACCACGGCGTAGGCCACCCAGACCAGCGTGATCAGGATGTCGATCGGCCATTCGAGCTCGGCGTACTCCTTAGAGGACGTGATGCCCATCGGCAGCGTGATCACGGCTGCGATGATCACGGCTTGCCAGCCCCAGAACGTGAACGATGCGAGCGGTCCGCAGAAAAGGCGGGCCTGGCAGGTGCGCTGCACCACGTAGTAAGAGGTGGCGAAGAGCGCGCTACCGCCGAAAGCAAAGATCACCGCATTGGTATGCAACGGACGCAAGCGACCGAACGACAACCACGGTGTATTGAAATTAAGATCCGGCCAGATCAATTGCGCCGCAAGCAGTACGCCTACGGCCATGCCGACGATCCCCCATACCACGGTCATGACGGCGAACTGCCGTACGACCCCGTAGTTGAAGGTGTCGACGCGTGAGGACGCGGTGGTGACAGCCATTCAGACCCCCAAAGCAAAAGTAAGAATAAACCTATTGACGGTGTGACTTTAGAAAATCGGCTTACAAATCGCGTTGACTTTCGTCAAGTCACCAGCATCCCAAGCGAACCGTGTGCGATTACTGAAGTCAATGCACACCATTTACGACGCTCTTTCACATATCCTTGACAATCACGGCTTGTCGTTGTCGAGCAGAATGGCTTCCGCAGGGCGATCGAGATCGTCGTACTGTCCTGCGTGCAACGCCCACCACAGCGCCCCGGCGATCGCGGCCACCAGCACCAGGCTCATCGGCACCAGCAGATACAGCGTTTCCATAATCAGCACTCCCCGTCCGGCGGCGCTGCGACTCGCAGCAAACGCCACGCATTGGCGACGACCAGCAGGGAGGACACGGACATGCCGATGCCTGCCATCCAGGCCGTCACGAATCCTGTTGCCGCCAGCGGTATCGCCACTACGTTGTAGAAAAACGCCCAGCCAAGGTTCTGGCGCACCACGCGGCGCGTCCTGCGCGCCGTGGCAATCGCGGTGGCAATCTCGTTCACGCCACCATGGGTCAGCACCGCATCGGCACCGGCCTGCGCGAGGGGTGCGCCACCGCCAATTGCGATAGACACTTGCGCCTGTCCGAGTACGGGGGCATCGTTGATCCCATCGCCCACGGCCAGCACGACGGCGCCCAGCTGCTGCAACCTCGCTACGTAGTCGCGCTTGCCCTCGGGCGTGACGGCGCCAACCGCGGTGTCGATACCAAAGCGCTCGGCCCACCAGCGCACAGCCTCCGGCTGATCGCCCGATACCAGGTGACAGCGCACGCCAAGACCTGCAAGGGAACGCAGGAGCGCCGCGGTCTGCGGGCGCTCCACGTCGGCCAGCAGGAAGCAGGCCAGCGGGCCGCGCTCATCGCCTAGCCAGACCTCGGTGGCGCCGGGGTGGTGGTCGGCGCGGCTGACAGCGGCGCACTGTGCGGGCGCCAGCCCTGCGACGAAATCGCGACGTCCCAGCCGCACGGTGCGGCCGTCGACACAGGCCTGCAATCCTTGTCCCGGGACGTTGTGAAGCTCGGCGGTCGCCGCCCCGCCAGTGTGATCGGGGGCGGCATCGATCAAAGCCCTGGCAATTGGATGTTCCCCGCCCCGCTCCATCGCAGCGGCAATGCGCAGGCAGTCTGCATCACTCAGATCACCAACGGTTTCGACGGATACGAGTGCAAAGCGCCCTTCGGTCAGTGTGCCGGTCTTGTCCAGCATGACATCTGTCACACGCGACAACGCTTCAAGCGTATGTGCACGCGTCAGCAACACCCCACGCCGCGACAGTGCCGCCCCTGCCGCCGCCAATGCCGCCGGCGTGGCCAGCGAGAGTGCGCAGGGGCAACTCACCACGAGCACGGCCACAGTCACGAGCAGCGCGCGCGACGGGTCGATCCAGATGGCCCAGACGAGACCGGTGATGGCGGCGAGAATCAACAGCGTGCCCACAAACCAGCCTGCGACGCGATCGGCCACTCGGGCCAGGCGCGGCTTGTCGGCCAGCGCACGGTCCAGCACTGCGACAATCTCTGCGAGTCGGGTCTGGGCGCCGATACGATCCACGCTGACTTCGATGGGGCTCGCGGCATTGAAGCAGCCTGCCAGCACCGAATCGCCCATGGATCGCTTTACCGGGCGGGCCTCGCCCGTCAGCATGGATTCATCGACCTCGCTGGCACCGGCCACCACCACGCCATCGGCAGGAATGATTTCACCGGCCTTCACCCGAATACGGTCTCCGCCCTGCAGGCGCGCTACCGGGACCCTCTCTCCAACGCCACCAGCCTGCATCAAGCGCTCGCAAGTCGCCGGGAGTTGGCGTGCGAGCATCTCGGCGCCACTGCGCGAGGCCTGCCGCACGCGCAGTTCCAGGTAGCGGGCCAGCAAAAGGAACGCGACGAACATCGTCACGGAATCGAAATAGACTTCGCCCACCCCGCGCACGGTAGCCACGGCGCTGGCGATGAAGCCAGCTGCCACGCCGATCGCCACCGGCACATCCATGCCCATGTGCCGCTGACGCAGCGCGCGCCAGGCGCCAGCGAAGATCGGCGAAGCGGAATAGAGAACGACAGGAATTGTCAGTGCGAGGCTGGCCCAGCGCATGAGCTGGAGTTGACCCGGATCGATCGTGGCCTCATGCGTATAGATCGGCCACGCGTACATCATCACCTGCATCATGCCGAGCATCGCCACGGCCATGCGCATCAGCAGCCCGCGCCGTTCGCGCCGGTCCTGCTGGTCTGTTCGGGACACCTCGAATGGCCATGCCACATAGCCGATGTCGGCCAGCGTCGACAGCAAGGTGGCTACACTCTGCCGCCCCTCGTGCCAACGGACCACCACACGGCGCGTAGCCACGTTGGCCACGGCCGATTCCACGCCGGCAACCTGCCCGAGGTGCTGTTCGATCAGCCAGGCGCAGGCGGCACATCGGATGTTTTCAGGGGCCAGCGTGATCTCGGCTCGGCCATCGCCGAGCGGGCGAACGAACTGGTTGCGCAGTTCCGGTGTGTCGTAGGCGGCCCAGATCGGCTCGGCCTCCCGCCGGGCGTGAGCATCGATCGGCCGCGCAAAGCGTGTGACGTCGCTGTAAAGGTGCCCGAATCCTGCGGAGTGCAGCGTTTGCGCCAGGGTCTGGCAGCCGCCGCAACAGAACGTGCGGCGCTGCCCGTCAATTTCTGCCACATACGGCGTCGCGCCATGCTCCGGGGGCTGTCCGCAGTGAAAACAATTGATGGAGGAATCTGACAGGGACGCCGACCCGGGCCGTGTGCCCGAAGCTTGGGCGGCGGCAGAGGATGGTTGTGCGCGTGGAATCGGCGGAAGCGGGTTTCCTTCTGGCGCGAGGGGGCTGGCGTGCAGGGACGGCATGGAGCGCTTTTATTACCCAGTGGATACTAGGCAACTCGCTCGCCACATTCCTTGATACAAATCAAACTTGCAAAAACGGGGGCCGCTTGTTCCCGCCAAACAACGGATCGTGTCCGCCCCGCCAGCACATGCAACTCGGTCAGGTCAGCGAGGTGTCCATGACGCGCCGCTCGGACTCGAGGTATTCCCGCGACTGCATCTCGATGATCCGCGAAACGGTCCGGTGGAACTCGTTGGCCATCTGGCCTTCCACGTAGAGTTCGTCAGCCGGCACCTCGGCGGACATCAGAAGTTTGACCTTGTGGTCATAGAACACGTCGATCAGCCAGGTGAAGCGGCGCGCTTCGGAAGACATGCGCGGCGTCATCTTTGGCACATCCGACAGGATCACCGTGTGGAATTGCGATGCAATTTCCAGATAGTCGTTCTGCGAGCGCGGGCCACCACACAACGTTGCAAAGTCGAACCAGACCACGCCATTGGCCTTGCGCAGCGCCTTGATCTCGCGGTGTTCGATATGCAGGATCGGCGACTCGTCCGCCGTGCCGGCAATTCCTACAAACGCGTCGCGCAGTGCCGAGCTTGCCTCGCGGTTGAGCGGCGAATGGTAGGCCTGCACCTGCTCCAGGGCCCGCTTGCGGTAGTCGATACCAGCGTCGACGTTGAGCACGTCGAGCCGCTGCTGCAGCAGCGCGATGGCCGGCAGCACGCGGTCGCGGTGCAGACCGTCCGGATACAGCAGATCTGGTCGATAGTTCGATGTCATCACGAACTGCACGCCGTTCTCGAACAACTGCTGCAACAGGCGGTGCAGGATCATCGCGTCGGCCACGTCGTTGACGTGGAACTCGTCGAAACAGATCAGGCGGAAGCGTCGCGCGATGCGCCTGGCGAGTTCGTCGAGGGGATCGGACCGGCCGCGCAGTTCTTCGAGTTCGCGATGCACCTCGCGCATGAATTCGTGGAAATGGAGCCGCGTCTTGCGCACCACCGGCACGCAGGAATAGAAGCTGTCCATCAGAAACGACTTGCCGCGCCCCACCCCGCCCCACATGTAGACGCCCTTCGGCACGTCGGGGTGCACCAGCAGCTTCTTCAGCGCGCTGCTGCGACGGCTCTTGTAAGCCACCCACTCGTCATAGCATTGCTGGAGCCGCGCCACGGCGCGCAGTTGCGCCTCGTCGGACTGATAGCCGCGCTGCTTGAGTTCGTGCTCGTAAAACTCGGTGACGTTCATGTCGGGTTCAACCGGGGACTGCAAGTGAAAACGGCGCGCCGCGAATGGCGGCGCGCCGGTGCTCACACAAAGTGAGGCAAATGCCTTACATGTTGAGCTGACGCTTGTCGACGGCCAGCGCGGCTTCGCGCATGACTTCCGACATGGACGGGTGCGGGTGGCAGACGCGACCGATATCTTCGCTCGCAGCCTTGAACTCCATCGCCACCACGGCTTCGGCGATCAGGTCCGAAGCATTCGCGGCCACGACGTGCACGCCCAGGATCTCGTCGGTCTTGGCATCGGCCAGCATCTTCACGAAGCCGTCCGAAGCACCCATGCCCAGCGCACGGCCATTGGCCATGAACGGGAACTGGCCCGACTTGTACTCGCGGCCTTCGGCCTTGAGTTGCTGCTCGGTCTTGCCGACCCACGCGATTTCCGGGAACGTGTAGATGACCCAGGGAACCGTGTTGAAGTCCACGTGCGGCTTCTGGCCGACGATGCGCTCGGCCACGGCCACGCCTTCGTCTTCAGCCTTGTGCGCCAGCATCGGGCCACGCACCACGTCGCCAATTGCCCAGATGCCCGGCACCTTGGTCTGGCAGTGGTCGTCCACCTCGATGAAGCCACGCTGATCCACGCCCAGGCCCACGGCTTCCAGGCCGAGGTTTTCGGTGTTCGGCACGCGGCCAACCGACACGATCAGGCGATCGACTTCCAGCGTCTGTGCCTTGCCATCCTTGTCGGTGTAGTTGACCGTGACGTTGTCCTTGCCGGTCTTCACTTCGCCAACCGTGACGCCCAGGTGGAACTGCAGGCCCTGCTTCGTCAGCAGCTTCTGCGCTTCCTTGGCCACGCCTTCGTCAGCGGCGCCCAGGAATGCGGGCAGCGCTTCCAGCACGGTCACCTCGGCACCCAGACGGCGCCACACCGAGCCCAGTTCCAGGCCGATCACACCAGCGCCGATCACGCCCAGCTTCTTCGGCACGGAGCCGAACTTCAGTGCGCCTTCGTTATCGCTGATCAGGTTGTTGTCAACGGCGATGCCCGGCAGGTGGCGAGCCTTCGAACCGGTGGCGACGATGACCTGCTTGGCGGTCACGGTTTCACCGGCGACTTCCACCTGGAAGCCTTCGGCGGCCTTGCCGGCGAACTTGGCGTAGCCCTTGAACAGGGTCACCTTGTTCTTGCGGAACAGGAACTCGATGCCCTTCGTCATCTTGCCGACGATGTCATCCTTGCGCTTGAGCATCTTGGCCACGTCGACCTTGACGTCGCCCACGGTGATGCCGTGGTCGGCCAGATGATGCGCTGCGTTTTCGAATTCTTCCGAGGAGGCCAGCAGGGCCTTGGACGGAATGCAGCCCACGTTCAGGCAGGTGCCGCCCAGGCGCGCTTCGCCCTTCGGATCGTCATAGGCATTGCCTTCGCAGCAAGCCACGTTCAGGCCCAGCTGGGCCGCACGAATGGCGGCGATGTAGCCGCCGGGGCCGGCGCCGATCACCAGCACATCGAATTGTTTGCTCATGGGAAGTATCTCTTTGGCGCGTCATGCCTGCATGGGGCCGGCATCCGGCAGCAACGTGGCTGCCGGGTCCCCGCGCATGGCGCGGGGACGACGACAAACGGTAGACAGAGGTCTGGACTGGATTACAGGTCCAGCAGCAGGCGAGCCGGATCTTCCAGCGCTTCCTTCATGGCCACCAGACCCAGCACGGCTTCGCGGCCGTCGATGATTCGGTGGTCGTAGGACATCGCCAGGTAGTTCATCGGACGAATCACGATCTGGCCGTCTTCCACCACGGCGCGATCCTTCGTGGCGTGCACGCCCAGGATGGCCGATTGCGGCGGGTTGATGATCGGGGTCGACAGCATCGA
>JAFAJB010000099.1 GCA_019236395.1 Cupriavidus sp. | reverse complement strand
TGGATGGCGCCAGAAGCATCGACCACCATGTCGCAGACCATGCACAGCCGGTCCACGTCGGGGTTCAGCGAGCACAGGCCGTTCGACAGCTTCTCCGGCAGCATCGGGATCACGCGGCGCGGGAAATAGACCGACGTTGCGCGATCGAGCGCATCGGCATCGAGCGGCGTGCCCGGCCGCACGTAGTGCGACACGTCGGCAATCGCCACGATCAGGCGCCAGCCCTTGGCGCGGCCGATCTTGACCGGCTCGCAATAGACGGCATCGTCGAAGTCGCGTGCGTCCTCGCCGTCGATGGTGACCAGCGGTATGTCGCGCAGGTCGATGCGATGATCAAGGTCAGTCTGGCGTACTTCGTCGGGCAGCGCCTGGGCTTCCTTGACGGTCGCAGGCGAGAACTGGTGCGGCACGCCGTATTTGCGCACCGCGATCTCGATCTCCATGCCGGGATCGTCGATGTCACCCAGCACCTCGACCACGCGGCCCACGGGCTGCACATAGCGATCGGGCCATTCGATCAGTTCGACGCTGACCACCTGGCCCACGCGCGCCTTGCCCTGCGCCTTCGGCGGAATCAGGATGTCCTGGCCGATGCGCTTGTCTTCCGGCGCCACCACGAGCACACCGTTCTCGGACAGCAGGCGGCCGATCACGAAGCGATTGGCACGCTCGACGATCTCGACGATCTGCCCTTCCGGACGGCCGCGGCGATCGTAGCCCACCACGCGCACTTGCGCGCGATCGTTATGCATCGCCTTCTGAAGCTCGCGCTCGGGGAGGAAGATGTCGTCCTCGCCGTCGTCGCGGATCAGGAAGCCGAAGCCGTCACGATGGCCCTGCACGCGGCCAAGCACGAAATTGGGTTGATGGGCCAGCTCGTAGCGGCCCTTGCGATTGAGTTCGATCTGGCCGTCGCGTTCCATCGCGGCGAGCCGTTTCTGAAAGCCGTCATGCTCCTTGCGCGTGACAGCCAGGGCCTTGGCGATATCGCCGGCCGACAGGGGCGACCCCGAAGTTCTCAGTACACCGAGGATCTCTTCTCGGCTGGGGATCGGATAGTTGTTTTGATTCAATTTTTCTCGAAACTGTTTGACAAACGTTTTACGGTCGCTATAATGGCCGCTTCGGTTGTTTCGACACCTGCCCAGGTGGCGGAATTGGTAGACGCACTAGGTTCAGGTCCTAGCGGTGGCAACACTGTGGAGGTTCGAGTCCTCTCCTGGGCACCAAGATTCAGCAAGGAACCCGCAACGCACGTTGCGGGTTTTTTGTTTTTGCGTCGCCGAATCCTTCAAATCTCGTTCCTCTCTGCCTTGTTGACTCTTTCTGCGGCTCAAAGCCGTGGCTGAGTGTATCAGTTTCAGTGTCGATTCCGGCATTATCTCGCCACCTTCGTGGCATCCATCACGAAAAACACGCTGCATTGTCGGGCCAACTCTCTCGCTTGACGCATTCCCAATCTGTAACTACCATGGTTTCACATTGAGATTTCCGCATGAGCACCAGTAGCCGGTTTGCCGTCGCCGTTCACATCCTCACCCTGCTCGCGCAGGCGGAGGGTCCAGTGCCGTCATCGATGATCGCAGGCAGCGTGGGCACCAATCCCGCACTGATCCGGCGCATGATCGGCGCATTGATCGAGGCCGGCTTCGTCACCACGACGATGGGCAGCACGGGCGGCTCGACGCTGGCGCGTCCGGCCAGCCAGATCACGCTGCTCGATGTGTTCCGCGCCACGGAGACCACGGCACTGATCACACTGCACCAGAGCGCGCCGAATCCGGCCTGCCTGGTTGGCCGCGAGATCACGGGCGCCTTGCAGACGGTTGCCGATCGGGCGCAAGCCGCCATGGACACCACGCTCGCGGAAATCACGATTGCCAGCATGCTCGGCGAAGTCGAGCATGCCGCCCGGCGCCGCAAGCGCTGATTTTTTTATCCCGATATGTAACCACATTGGTTTCATATCAAAACTTGCTCAAAGGATACGACCATGAAGATCGCCATCATCGGCGCCACCGGCAATGTCGGCACCCGCCTGACCGACGAAGCACTGCGACGCGGCCATAGCATCACCGCACTCGCCCGCCAGGCCTCGAAGCTGCAAGCCCGTGACGGGCTCACTACGCGCGATGTGGATGTCGCGGATGCAAAGGCATTGGCCGACGTGCTGCGCGGCAACGATGTCGTCATCAGCACGGTCCGCTTCCTGCAGACCACCGCCGCGCAAATCGTAGATGCGGTCAAGGCGGCCGGGATCAAGCGTCTGCTGGTGGTGGGCGGTGCCGGGAGCCTCTTTGTAGCGCCAGGCGTGCAGCTCGTCGATACGCCTGAATTTCCGGAGCTGTACAAGGCCGAAGCGTCTGCAGGCCGCGATTTCCTGAACGCACTCCAGCGCGAATCGCAGCTTGAATGGACGTTCCTGTCGCCGTCGGCACTGTTCACGCCGGGCGAACGGACCGGCAAGTTCCGGCTTGGCAAGGATGATCTGCTCGTCGACGCAAACGGCAAGAGCTGGATCTCGATGGAGGACTATGCGATTGCGATGCTCGATGAAATCGAGCGGCCGACGCATGTGCGGGAGCGGTTTGCGGTTGGATACTGATTCGCCTGACGGCGCTCTCCCCTCTCCGGTCTGTACATGCACATGAGGGAGAGGGGGACGAACCAGCAGCCTTTGATATGCCGCTGGCGCTCTCCGCTCTTCCATTTATGGGAGAGCGGAGCAAAGCAGCAGGTAGCCTTACGCTGCCGAATCGCCTTCCAGACCCGCGCGCTTGCCGCGCTTGAGCCAGGCCGCCAGGTTGTGGGGGCGCAGCGTGTCGTACTCTTCGAACGGCTGGTGAATCCACGGGTTGGACGGCAGGAAGGTCACGTGATAGTCCGGCTTCACCTTCGAGCAGGCCTTGTACCAGAGCACCGCCGAGCGCACGTCGGTCACCGCCGGGTAACGCTCCTTCAGGTGGCGGCCCACTCGCTCGAGCGTGACGCCCGAATCGACGAGGTCGTCAACCAGCAGGATCTTGCCGGTCAGCTCGCCGCGCGTCATCGTGATGTACTGCGCGATATCGAGTTCACCCTGCTGCGTGCCCGCAGCCTCGCGGTACGAGCTGGTGGCCAGGATCGCCAGCGGCACGTCGAAGATGCGCGACATCTGGTCACCCACACGCAGGCCGCCGCGGGCCAGGCACAGGATCTTGTCAAATTTCCAACCCGACTCATGCACGTTCAGCGCCAGGCGCGCGACCAGGCGGTGATAGTCGTCCCACGAGACCCACAGGTTCTCGTCATCATTGGTAGGCAGGTTCATGGCGTCTTTCTTTTCTCTGGGTCGGAGACCAATAGATAAAGCATCGGCCCGCATGTCGCGGGCCGAAGGCTTGTTGTGAGGCCGCGGCGCTCATGGCGCCACGGTCATTCTCACAGGGCAATACAGGTGAATCAGGCGATCTGATACGGATGGCGCAGCAGGATCGTCTCGTCGCGGTCCGGGCCGGTCGAGACCATATCGATCGGAATCCCGACCACTTCCTCGATACGCTTCAGGTAGACACGCGCCGCTTCCGGCAGCGCATCCCAGCTCTTCACGCCGAACGTCGATTCGTTCCAGCCCGGGAATTCTTCGTAGATCGGCTTGCAGGCAGCCACGGCGTCCGAGCCACGCGGCAGGATATCGACACGCTTGCCGTCGAGCTCATAGCCCACACACAGATTGATCGTTTCGAGGCCATCGAGCACGTCGAGCTTGGTCATGCACAGGCCGGACACGCCGTTGATCTGCACCGAGCGCTTCAGCGCGGCGGCATCGAGCCAGCCAGTGCGGCGCGGACGACCAGTCACGGAACCGAACTCCTTGCCGACGTTGGCCAGACGCACGCCCACGGCGTCCTGACGGGCCGGGTTGTCGTTGTCGTACAGCTCGCTCGGGAACGGACCCGAACCGACACGCGTGCAGTAGGCCTTGGTGATGCCGAGGATGTAGTTCAGACGGCCCGGGCCCACGCCCGCACCAGCGGCAGCAGCACCGGCCACGCAGTTGCTCGAGGTCACGAACGGGTAAGTCCCGTGATCGACGTCGAGCAGCGTACCTTGTGCGCCTTCGAACATCAGGTTGCCACCCGACTGGTTCACGGCGTACAGCTCGGCGGACACATCCGCCACCATCGGCTTCAGACGCGGCGCGTAGGCCAGCATCTCGTCGAGAATCTGCTGGTAGTCCACGGCTTCGGCGCCGAGGTACTGGGTCAGCATGAAGTTGTGGAATTCAACGTTCTCACGCAGGCGCTCGGCGAAATGCTTCGGATCGAACAGGTCCTGCACACGCAGCGCGCGGCGAGCAACCTTGTCTTCGTAAGCCGGACCGATTCCGCGACCCGTAGTGCCGATCTTGGCGGCGCCGCGGCGCGCCTCACGTGCCTTGTCGATGGCCACGTGGTACGGCAGGATCAGCGTGGTGGCCTCCGAAATGCGCAGGCGGCTCTGCACCTGCAGGCCGGCCGCCTCGAGTTCTTCGATTTCGCGGAACAGCGCCTCGGGCGACAGCACCACACCATTGCCGATGTAGCAGACGGTGCTCTCACGCATGATCCCCGACGGGATCAGTCGCAGGATGGTTTTCTTGCCGCCGATGATGAGCGTGTGGCCAGCGTTGTGGCCGCCCTGGAACCGCACCACGCCTTTTGCATGATCGGTAAGCCAATCGACGATTTTCCCTTTGCCTTCGTCACCCCACTGGGTTCCGATCACGACGACATTGCGTCCCTGGCCTACTGCGGATGCGGACATGTTGAATTGGTCAGAAGGTTAAAAACGTATTCTACTCTCGTTGTTCTACGGTTCCCGGTTTTCGGGCAGCCGTATGACAGACGTTGTTGTCCATTCCGGGCGATCACTGCCCGCCACGGGCATCAAACGTCATCCGAGAGCGCGAGGAGTGGCCGGCGCAAACGGCCGGCCGGGGATTTCAGCGCGGCACCACTACCCAGTTGTCACCCTGGCGCAGCAGTTGCCGATCGCAGTTGAACTCGTCGAGCTCATGCGTATGGCCCGGCAGCGACTGGATTACGATCTCGCCCTTGGCACGCAGTGCCGCGATGGTCGCGCGCAGCGCCGGATC
>JAFAJB010000258.1 GCA_019236395.1 Cupriavidus sp. | reverse complement strand
GAACACCATTCTCACGCTGGCCTGGTTCGACCGGCTGGGCTTACCCCGTCTCTCCTAACCTCAACCACTCGAACCGCCCGGTGCGGACCCGCATGCCGGGTGGTGTGGCAGGGGCGCAGTCCAGATGGGCTGCCCCCTATGCCGATTGCGCGATCGCTTGCGGATTGCCGCGATTTTGGGCGATCAGCGATGCCATTGCCAGCAACGTGGGCGATCATCGGGCAAAATACGGGGCGGCGACATGCCGCCTTTTCCTTTTGTCCCGCGGCCACGTGGTCGCTCAGACCGAGTTACCGATGTCCTCTCCAGACCGCATGCGGCTGCGCCGTCTGCTGCTCAAGTCACTGCCGATGAGCGCCATGCCCGTCGCATCGCTCGCCAGCCTCGCCCATGCGGCCGAACCTGCCCCGGGTGGCCGTCCCATCTCGATGGTGCTGCCGTTTCCGCCGGGCGGGAGCGTGGATATCGTGGCGCGCCAGTTGCAGCCGGGGCTCAAGACGGGACTGGGCCAGACCGTAGTGGTCGACAACAAGCCCGGTGCGGGTGGCCTGATCGCCAGCAGCACCGTGGCGCGGGCCAAGCCGGACGGCAATACCCTGTTAATGGCATTCGACACGCACGCGATCAACCCGTTTGCGTACAAGAATCTGCCGTACGACACCTTCAAGGATTTCACGCCAATCACCCAGCTCGTTCGCTTCCCGCTGGTGATTGCCGCCAATCCGGCTGTATCAGCGTCCAACGTGCGCGAACTGGTCGAGCTGGCCCGTACCAATCCGAAAGGCGTGCGCTACGCCTCGTCGGGCATCGGCAGCCTGAACCAGCTCGCGGCCGAGGCGCTGGCCACGGACGCCGGCGTTCATTTCCTGCATGTGCCCTACAAGGGCGGCGGTCCGGCCGTGCAGGCCGTGCTCGCCGGGGAGGTCGACCTGTTCTTCAGCAGTTACGCAGCCGTTCAGGCCCATATTGCGGCGAAAACGATCAAGGTGCTCGGCGTGACCGGTACCAGCCGCATCAGGCAACTGCCGAACGTGCCCACCGTGGCCGAGCAGGGTTTCAAGGGCTTCGAGGCCTATTCGTGGATTGGTGTGTTCGGCCCGGCCCATATGCAGTCCGACACCGTCACGCGCCTGCACGACGCGCTGGCAACGGCGATCCGCCAGCCCAGGGTTGTCGATGCGCTGACCGCCCAGGGTTTTGAGATCGCGATCGGTTCTCCGGCCGATCTCGGCAACCTGGTACGCCACGAGCATGACAAATGGCAGGCCGTGGCCCGCAAGGCCAATATCCAGTTCGAGTAAGCCATGAACGGACTGCCGGAACCCTTCGACCACGCCGTGGTGGTCTGCGGCGATCTGGATGCCGCCGCGGCCAACTGGCGCGCGCTCGGTTTCACGCTGACGCCGCGTGGCTACCATACGCTCGGCTCGCAGAACCACTGCATCATGCTGGCGCGCGACTATCTGGAACTGCTGCACGTCACTGCGCCAAGTCCGAGCCGCCAGTACTACTGGGATGCCCAGCAGCGCGGCGGCGGTTGCGCGGCGATGTCGTGCAAGAGCCGCGACGCGTTCGCCACGGCCGGTCGCCTGCGCGCGGCGGGGTTTCAGCCATCCGATCCGATCGAGTTCTCACGCCCGGTCCGGCTCGACGATGGCAGCGAGCATCCGGCCACGTTCCGCGTCACGGCACTCGATCACGCCCCCGGCGCCCGCTACTTCGTCTGCGAACACCGTACGCCGGAATTGCTGTGGCGCCCGGAGTGGATGTGGCATGCCAATGGCGCCAGCGCGATTGCAGCAGCGTATCTGGTGGTGCAAGCCGGGGAGGTTGGTAGAACGGCGCGGGCCTACGCCACGCTGACTGGCGGTGCGATCACGCAGGCGACTGATGAGATGGCGACGATTGCCATTGGGGATGCGGCGATTGTGATCACTGCCCCGCTGGGGCTTGCTGCAGCCACTGGCGCGCGGCAGGTTCAACGCTCCGAAAGCGGCTATGCGGCGCTTCGTCTGGATACAACGGATCTGTGGAAGGCACGTGCTCACTGGCGGGAGCAGGGCGTGCAGGCCATTCACTGATCCCGGCGGCCCAGGCCAATGGCGTGGCGCTGATTTTCAAGCAGCGCTGAGGTTTCTTGCTCCCCTCTCCCGCATGCGGGAGAGGGGTTGGGGGAGAGGGCAGTGCGGCTCTGCTTGCAGACCCGTCTCACTGGAACCGCCGCGCCCTCTCCCCCGGCCCCTCTCCCATTTCATGGGAGAGGGGAGAACACCGGGAGCATTGAAATAGCTCTGGGTTCGCTCCCCTCTCCCGCAAGGCGGGAGAGGGGCGAACATCCACCTGGCTTCAGGCCTTGGCGTGCGCCACGCCGGTCGAGCCGAAGCCGCCCGCGCCGCGGGCCGAATCTTCCGAGAACTCCGCCACCGTCGTGAACACCGGGCGCAGCACCGGCACGAACATCATCTGGGCGATGCGCTCACCAGGCTGGATCACGATCGGCTCGGTGCCGGGCGCGTTGCGGTTCCACACGCTGACCATGATCTGGCCCTGGTAATCGGCATCGATCACGCCGATCGAGTTGCCCAGCACAAGCCCTTTCTTGTGACCCAGGCCCGAGCGCGGCACGATGGTGGCGCACATGTACGGATTGGCCATATGCACGGCGAAACCGGCCGGAATCAGTTGGGCCGGCGTGCCGGCCTCGATCGTGACGGGGCCGTCCACACAGGCGTGCAGGTCGATGGCGGCGGCCATGTCGCTCTGGTAGGCGGGCAGGCCCCAGTCATTCAGGCGGGCGTCGAGTACCTTGATTTCGACGGTCGGGTTGGCGGCTACGGTCATGGGAGCTGTTTCCTGCAATGCGTGGACAGATTGGCGGTCGGGCAGTCGGACGGATGCCCGGGCTTGCCAAAGGCGGCATGATACCGCGCCAAGCCAGGCTGTCCGGATTCAGGCCGCCAGGTCGAACGCCTCGGCCAGCAGCTGATAGGTACGCAGCCGCGCCTGATATGACGCCGCCACGCTCAGCACGACCAGTTCATCGGCCGCAAAGCGGTCTTTCAGCGCCAGCATCCGTTCTGCCACCTGGGATGGCGTCCCGCAGATCGTGCGCGGCCGCTCGCGTTCGATGATCAGGCGGTCGCGTTCGGTGGGCGTGAAATCGGCGGCCTGGGCCAGCGATGGAATCGGCGCGTTGACGCCATAGGCCATCTGCAGCCGCCGGATATCGACCGCGCGTTCCAGTGCCTCGGCCTCCTGCTCGGTATCGGCGCAGATCACGAAGATGGCCGCGGCGCTGTAGGGCTGGTCCTCGTAGCCGGGCTGGAAATCCTCGCGGTATTGCTGCGCGACCTCGTGCCCGCTGTGCGCGTTGATGAAATGGGCGAACGCAAAGCGCAGGCCGAGCCGTGCCGCCAGCGCCCCGCCGAAATCGCTAGAGCCGAGTACCCAGAGTTCAGGCTTTGTATCGACGGCCGGTTGCAGCAGCACGCCTTCGGCGATATGGTCGGGCGGGACTTCGCCGCGCAGCAGCCAGGACAGGTCCTGCACCTGCTGCGGGAACTGGTCGCCACGGTTGTACTGGCCCATGGCGACCGCCTGCGCCGTGCGCATGTCGCCGCCGGGCGCACGGCCCACGCCGAGGTCGATCCGGTTCGGGAACAGGGCCTCGAGCATGCGGAACTGCTCGGCGACCTTGAACGGACTGTAGTAGGGCAGCATCACGCCGCCCGAGCCCAGGCGGATGCGTTTGGTCACGCTGCCCAGCCGCGCCAGCATGACTTCCGGCGCGGGGTTGCAGACGCCGTGCAGACCGTGGTGCTCCGCGCACCAGTAGCGCGTATAGCCGAGTTCGTCGGCCATCTGGGCCAGCTCGACTGTCGCGGCGAGCGCATCGCGGGCGGTGTGGCCGTGGATGACCGGGCTCTGGTCGAGCACCGACAGGCGCAGCTTGGGACGGATATCGCTCATGGCAGGCGGCTTCGCGGGTTGGCGGATTACACGGACTTGCGCGGCAGGCGCTGGCCGATCGCGTTGACCAGCTCGCGCGCCAGCGAGAGCTTGTCGGCACGTGGCAGGCGTGTCATGCCATTGGCATCGAACAGCACGATCTCGTTATCGTCGAGGCCGAACGTGTGATGCCCGATATTGCCCACCAGCAGCGGCACGCCCTTGCGCTGGCGCTTCTGCTCGCCGTACTGCTCGAGGTTCTCGCTTTCGGCCGCAAAGCCGACGCAGTAGGGCGCATCGGCACGGGCCGCCACGGCGGCCAGAATGTCCGGGTTCTGCACGAACTGCAGCGTCGGGGTGTCGGTGTCGTTGGCCTTCTTGAGCTTCTGCTGCGCGACCTCGGCGGGGCGCCAGTCGGCCACTGCGGCTACGGCGACGAACACATCGACATCGCGCAGTTGCGCCATCACGGCATCGTGCATCTGCTGCGCGCTGCGCACGTCGGTGCGTACCACGCCGCGTGGCGTGGGTAGCGCCGTCGGGCCGGCCACCAGCAGCACGTCGGCGCCTGCCTCACGCGCGGCACGCGCGATCGAGAAGCCCATCTTGCCGGACGACAGGTTGGTGATGCCGCGCACCGGGTCGATCGCCTCGAACGTCGGGCCGGCCGTGATCAGCACGCGCTTGCCTGCCAGCGGCTTGGGCTGGAAGAACGCGATCAGGTCTTCGACGAGCTCTTCCGGTTCGAGCATCCGGCCATCGCCGATTTCACCGCAGGCCTGGTCGCCCGTACCCGGGCCCAGGATCGTCACGCCATCGGCCCGCAATTGCGCCGCGTTGCGTTGCGTCGGCGCGGCCGCCCACATCTGGCGGTTCATCGCCGGGGCCACCAGCAGCGGACATTCGCGCGCGATGCACAGCGTCGTCAGCAGGTCGTCGCACAGGCCGTTGGCCACTTTGGCGAGAAAGTCGGTCGAGGCCGGGGCGATCAGGATGGCGTCGGCCTCTCGCGAGAGGTCGATATGCGCCATGTTGTTGTCGATCCGGGCATCCCATTGCGACAGGAACACGGGGCGCCCGGAGAGCGCCTGCATCGTGACCGGCGTGATGAAGTGCGTTGCCGCTTCGGTCATCGCCACCTGCACGGTGGCACCGGCCTTCGTAAGCAGCCGGACCAGCTCGGCCGATTTGTAGCAGGCGATGCCGCCGGTCAGGCCAAGGACGATGTGCTTGCCACGCAAATCCATGGGGAGTGCTCTTCAGGGAAACGGGGGTTTGCGCATGATACCGCTGGCGCAGGGGACGTGCAGGAGAAGGGAGGGGGGGTGCTCCCCTCTCCCACGTGTGGGAGAGGGGCAGGGGGAGAGGGCCCGGCGGTTCAAACAAGCGCAGGTGGCAAGCAGAACCTCCTTGCCCTCTCCCCCAACCCCTCTCCCGCCGTGCGGGAGAGGGGAGCTAATCAGGCGCTTAGTGACGCCGCACGCGCCGTAGCTCGTCGACGATCAGCAGGATCGCCCCCATCGTAATCGCGCAATCGGCCACGTTGAAAGCCGGGAAGTGCGCATTGCGCAGGTGGAAGTCCAGGAAGTCGATCACGTGGCCATAGATGATCCGGTCGACCACGTTGCCCACGGCGCCGCCCAGGATCAGCGACACCGCCAGGCAAAACAGCTTCTGGCCGGTATGGCGATAGAGCAGCCAGACGATGAACGCGCCGACCACCACGCCCAGCAGTGTAAAGAACCAGCGTTGCCAGCCGCCCGCATCCGCCAGGAAGCTGAATGCGGCGCCCTTGTTGTAGACCAGCACAAGGTTGAAGAAGCTCGTGATCGGACGCGACTCACCGTACTGGAACGAGCGCGAGATCACCACCTTGAAGAACTGGTCGATCATCACCACCAGCAAGGCAAAGGCCATCCACAGCCACGGGGTAACGTTGCTGCTGGCGCCCTTGCTCTTGCCGCGGGCCGGCGTCGAGCGCGCCGAACGGGTGGGGGACGATGCCATCAGGCGTGGCTCCTGTGTTCACCGGCGCCGAACAGGTTGCTGTCGCAGCGGCCGCAGATCATCGGATGCTCGGGGTTGTGGCCCACGTCGGCGCGGTAGTGCCAGCAGCGCTCGCACTTGGCATGCTGCGACGGCGTGACCGTCAC
>JAFAJB010000236.1 GCA_019236395.1 Cupriavidus sp. | reverse complement strand
TCGTTGCTGATTGGCATACTGCGGTAGGGATTTTCAGAGTGAGGAATGCGCGTCGGGCATCCTGCGCATTGGGTCACCCCCATGCACAGCCGCGAGAAGGAGGCGCGCTAGCCAGCATGCCGGCGAGGCCGGGCTGCACGCCGTTCGCCAGCGATGCCGGCGAGACGGCATCGCTCCGACGCGGATAGCCAAAGCCCCCCGGAATGCGCCGCGGCCGATTCTGCGTGCATGCACAACGCTGCCGGCCGGATTACCATGTCTTCAGTTGGCGATGCGGGCGAGTTTGCCCTTCAGGGCAACGCCCACCACCACAGAGCCTGCATGGCACTCGTAGTTGGCGGAGTCCTGGACCTCGTCTTTCTTGTAGTAGCTGACCAGGTCCACCACGCCATTCACGCCCAGTTCACGCGCCTTGTCCTGAAACGCCACCAGGGCGCCCAGCGCAGCCCAGCGACAGGCTTCTTCGTCGCTCTTGCCCACACCGTTGGTCTTGCGGTTCGACACTTCCGTCGAGCGGACCTCAAGCACCTTCGGTGTCTTCTGGCCGGCGAGGAAGAAGCGTACCTTTCCGTCGAGCTTTTCCTTGGCTTCCGGCATATTCAGGACGTCCTCAAGCGGGAGCATCAGCTTGGTGTCGCGCGCGTTCGCGGGCAGCGCATGCAGGGTGGCAACGGCCGCCAGGGCCATCAGAGCGAGGCGTGTGTGTTTCATGATTGACCTACCTTTCCTGTTGTTGAAGTCTACTGGTGGAAAATCTTGCTTCAGTCCTGCCAACGCCGGAACACCAGCGAAGTATTGATGCCGCCGAAGGCGAAGTTGTTGCTCATTACATATTCAGGGGTGAATGACCGGCCCTCTCCCACGATATGGTCGAGCGGGGCGCAGCGCGGATCGGGTTCGTCGAGGTTGAGGGTCGGAGCGAACCAGCCGTCGCGCATCATGCCGATAGTCATCCAGGCTTCCAGTGCGCCACAGGCGCCGAGGGTATGGCCGAGATAGCTTTTCAGTGAGCTGACTGGCACGTCCCCGCCCAGCACGGCATGCGTGGCATGGGATTCGGCGATATCCCCATGATCGGTAGCGGTACCGTGTGCATTGATGTAGCCGATCTTCTCCGCTGCGATGCCGGCGTCGCGCAATGCAAGGCGCATCGCTTGCGCCATCGTGTCGGCCTTCGGCTGCGTCACGTGGGCGCCGTCACTGTTGGTGCCGAAGCCGACTACCTCGGCCAGAATGTGCGCCCCCCGGGCCCGCGCGTGTTCCAGTTCTTCGAGCAGCAGGGTGGCTGCGCCTTCGCCGAGCACCAATCCGTCGCGAGAAGCGTCGAAAGGACGCGGGGTGGCGGCGGGGGTGTCGTTGCGGGTGCTGGTGGCGAAGAGCGTGTCGAAGACAGCCGCCTCGGTGGCGTCGAGCTCCTCGGCGCCGCCTGCGAGCATGGCGACCTGGCTGCCGGCGCGGATTGCCTCGTACGCATATCCGATGCCCTGGCTGCCCGAGGTGCAGGCACTGGACGTGGTGACAATGCGGCCTGTCACGCCAAAGAACACGCCGATGTTGACCGCTGTGGTGTGCGGCATCATGCGGATGTACGTGGTGGCGCTAATGTTGTCCGTCGAATTATCGAGGATCATCCGGCTGAAGTCCGCCACCGCTTCGGGCGTGCCCGTCGATGAACCGTAGGCGATGCCCATCTCGCCGCTGGTAACGAGCGGGTGGCCGTGGAGGCCGGCGTCGTGCAGCGCGGCCTCGCTTGCCAGGACCGACATCAGCGCCACACGGCCCATGCTGCGGGTTGCCTTGCGCGTGTAATGCGCCGGCAGGTCGAAGGCGGGCACAGGCGCCGCCAATTGGGTGTTCAGGCCTGTGTACTTGCTCCACTCGGGCATTTGCTGAATCGCGCTGCGCCGCTCGCGCAGGCGTCCGACCACGGTGGGCCAGTCGTTGCCGAGAGCGCTGATGGCCCCGACGCCGGTGACGACGACGCGCTTCATCCGAACATCCCCCCATTTACCGAAATTACCTGCCGCGTGATGTAGCCGGCGTCCGGTGACAACAGGAACGCTACCGTCGCAGCTACCTCGTCGGGGGTGCCCAAGCGGCGGGCCGGGATGATGCGCAGGGCTTCGTCTCGCACTTCGGCGTCCACCATGTCGGTGTCAATCAAGCCCGGTGCGACACAGTTGACTGTAATTTGCCGCTTGGCAAGTTCGATGGCCAGCGCTTTGGTTGCCCCGATGATGCCGGCCTTGGCCGCACTATAGTTGGTCTGGCCCCGGTTTCCGACCAACCCGGACACCGAAGACAGTGTGACGATGCGACCCGGCGTGCGTCGCTGGATCATGGGCATCACAACGGGATTGAGCACGTTATAGAAGCCGTCGAGATTGGTGTGGATGACGTCGTCCCATTCCTCTCCACTCATGGCCGGAAAGGCAGCGTCGCGGGCAATGCCGGCGCTGCAGACGACGCCGTAGTAGGCGCCGTGGGCTTCGATGTCTTGCGTCAACGCTTCTGCGGCGGCGGCGCGTTCGGAGACATCGAAGGAGAGTACTCGCGCCGACCGGCCCAGGCTCCTGACCGAGTCAGCCACGGCTTCTGCCTCGGCTCGTCGGCTGCGGCAATGCACCACTACGTCGAAGCCCTCCCGGGCAAGCCGCTGGGCGATGGCGCGGCCAATGCCGCGCGATGCCCCCGTCACCAATACAGTTCGGTCCGTCATGCTTGTTGTCCTTGCAGAAATGCCTGCGCATCGGCGGGCTGAAAAACGGTGATATCGGCACGCGCTACCTCACGCCCGTCAACGCTGATGGTGCAGGCGAACAGGCTGAGGGTTTCCTCGCTGATCATCTCGGCAATAGCGGTGACCGTCAGCACGCTGCCTAGCGGGAAGACGGGCAAGTCGCACTCGTAGCGGCGCGTGCCGACCAGGAAGCCGATGCGGGGGGGCTGCCCGGAGCGGAAGCCGCGCGCACCGGACCAGGCCGCCATGGTTTGCGCCATGTATTCGATGCCGACCCAGCCTGGCACGCCATCGTCGTCGGCGAACAACTGATCCGAGCGGATGGTCGTGCGGGTGACTGTCCGCTCTTCGTCGGCGTGCAACAGTTCGTCGAGCAGCAGCATGCTGCCACTGTGCGGCACCAGCTCTGCCAACGATGGCAGCAGGATATCGGATGTGTGTGAGTTCACGCGGCGCTGAGAATCAGGGAGATGTTGCTGCCACCGAAGGCGAACGAGTTGCTCATCATGTGGCGGGTCGGGCGGCCCAGCGTGTCGGCGGGTCCTGTCAGGCACAGGGGGGGCAGTGCGGGATCGCGCTCGCCGTCCCACCAGTGCGGCGGCAAGCGGCCGGCAGGATTGTCGACCAGGCCAAGCCACAGCAGTCCAGCCTCTAGCGCGCCGGCAGCGCCAAGGGTATGGCCGGTCAGCGGTTTGGTGGAACTGGCCGGCACTTCGAGACCTAGCACTGCCTCGGTGGCGAGAGACTCCATGGCATCGTTCTGCGCCGTCGCGGTGCCGTGCAGGTTCAGGTAGTCGATGTCACTTGCGGACAGACCGGCGCGGGCCAGAGCCTGTGCCATGGCTGCGGCCGCGCCCTTGCCGCCGGGCTCCGGGGCCGACATATGGTGCGCATCCGACGTTTCTCCCCATCCGCTCAACCGCACGGGGCCAGGGGTGCGCGAGACAAGGAACAGTGCGCCGCCCTCGCCAAGGTTGATACCGGCGCGGTTGCGGGAGAAAGGATTGCAGCGTTGTGCCGACACGGCCTCCAGCGCGCTGAAGCCCCCGATGGTGAACGGGCACAGCGTGTCGGCACCGCCCGCGATAACCGCGTCGGCAATGCCGGCCCGCAGCAACCGGGCGGCCGAGGCCAAAGCCTTGGCGCCGGACGAGCACGCGGTGGAGATTGTATAGGCCGGTCCGCTCAGGCCGAGCCGCATGGCGAGGTATTCCGCCGGGGAGCCGAGTTCCTGTTGTGCATAGTGGAACCCGACTGGCCAGGCGCCAGCATCGTGCAGCGTTTGAATCGCCTTGCCGCCTTCGCGGATGCCGGACGTGCTGGTGCCGATCACCACGGCGACGCGCGTCGGGCCACTGAGCGAGACGGCGTTGTCGACAGCGGGCCGGATCTGGGCGAGCAGGTGGTCGATCATCGCATTGTTGCGTGAGCGTACGCGCGGCGCCATGTCGTCAGACGGTTCGCCCAGTTGCGGCATCGTGCCGAGGTGGAGCATGCGACCGGGCGTGTACCGGTCGGTCAATTCGCCGCCAGAGGGGCCGGTGGCGGCCGCCATCGCTGCGCGCACGGGTTCGGCCCCACTGCCGAGCGTGCAGGCGATGCCCAGGGCATTCAGGTAGATGGGGGCAGTCATCGGGTCGTCTCCGGCAGCGGGCGGATGGTCAGCGCATAGCCGTCGCGGTACTGGACAAGGTCGATCGCACCGTCGGCGGGAAAAAGTACTTCGACGACCGTCGTTTCCTGATAGCGGAGTCTGCGGGCCTGCTGTGCCACCTCCAGCGTCCAGCCTGGCGGCAGGGCCTGCTCGATGGCGGGAGCGGGCCACAGGGCCAACTGGAGGTCGCTCAGGATGCGCTCCGGCATGAGTTCCGCTGGCGCCCACGGCGCCCGGGTCACGTTCAGCGTTTGCCCGTCCCAGTCGAGCTTGGCAAGCACCTGCGCACCGGCGATCGCTGCCAGTCGCGTGTGCGCGGCATCGGCCTGCAGCAGCGTCTGGATCTCACGTGTTTCTTCGCCAGCCGGGGTCTGGTAGCGCACCGCAACCCGTTGCTGGAGCGCGAGATCGCGGCCCAGTGCGCCCGGCGAAAGGCGCAGGACGGGAGCTGGCACCCCTGCGGAAGGGGGCGCCAATGGGGTGGACGGCGTCGACGTCGGCGCGCAGGCGGCGAGCAGGCCTGCCAGTGCTGCGGCGAAGATCAGGCTGCGCAAAACTGCTCCAGGATGTTCAGGCGGCGCGTCGGGTCGGCGACAAACGGGTTGCTACGATCCCAGGCGTAGCCCGCAAGGATCGACGAGATCATGCGACGGATGTCGTCCGTGGAGTTGGGATGAAAGATCAGCTTCTGGAAGCGACCGGCATACCAGGCATCGACATAGGCGCGGAAGCATGCCACGCCATCGCGCAGTGTCTTGGAATAGTCGTTCTCCCAGTCCACGGTTTCGCCGGCAAACTCGCGGGCAATGCACTCCGTGGCGAGGCTGGCGGACTTGAATGCAATGGTCACGCCCGACGAGAACACTGGGTCGAGGAACTCTCCGGCGTTGCCCAGCAGCGCGTACCCCTTGCCCCAAAGCGATCGCACGTTTGCGGAGTAGCCGGTGATGCAGCGTGCCGGGGTGTCCCAGTGCGCGTTCTCAAGCAGCCGGGCCAGTGCAGGTTCCTCGCCAACCAGCGCCCGCAGCTTTGCCATGTCGTCGCCAGCATAGCGGTCGAGGAACGTCGCTTCGGCAACCACGCCCAGTGAGCAGCGGCCGTCGGAGAAGGGGATGGTCCAGTACCAGACGTCGCTGTACTCGGGATGTATGCTGATGCGGATCTTGTTGCGATCGAAGGTGCCGGGCGGAATGCGGTCTTCCACGTGGGTGAAGATCGCGCTGCGCACCGGGAAGCCGGAAGGCGTTTCCAGGTCGAGCAGGCGTGGCAGTACGCGGGCGAAGCCGGATGCGTCGAGAAGGAAGCGGCAGGTAATCTGGTATTGGTTGCCGGCCTCGTCCGTTGCGGAAACCACGGGCTGCTCGCCGCTCACGTCCACGGCGGTGACTTGATGGCGGTAGCGCACTTCGGCGCCCTGTTTTTCTGCTTCCCGGATCAGCACATCGTCGAAGCGCGCCCGCTGCACCTGGTAGGTGGTACCCCAGCCGGGCGAAAACTTGTCGCGAAAATCGAAGTCAGTGTAGCGGTCTCCGCGCACGAAGGCCGCGCCGTTCTTGTACTGGAAGCCCGCCTCGACCACGGCCTGAAGCATCCCGGCTTCCTCGATGTACGCCATGCTTTGCGGCAGTAGGCTCTCGCCGATGGAAAAGCGAGGGAATGTCTCGCGCTCGAGTACAAGCACGCCGATGCCGCGCTTGCGGAGCAGCCCCGCCGCTACCGAGCCGGACGGGCCGGCACCAATGATCAGAACATCCACAGACTGGTTTTGCATTGACGACTACTCCTTCTCGGACTAGTGGGCGCGTGAAGCGTCCACTGCGTTATGGGGGCGGAAACACGGCGACAGCAGCCACACTGTGCCCACGCCCGACAGCATGGTGATGCCAAACGCGCGTAGCGCCGGCGTCGAAGACAGGGCGAGCAGCCCGAACGCAAGCAGGGTGCTGGCTGCACCGAGCACGATGGCCGTCCAGGCAGTGCCATCGCCGGGGTGCTCCAGCAGGAAAATGCCGTAGTCCACGCCGACGCCCAGCAACAAGGCCAATGCCAGCACGGAAAAGAGTTGCAACGGCATCTGCAGCCAGCCCATCAGCGCCAGGCTGATGGTGGCCGCCAACAGGGTTGGCACCAGGGCACGCCATGCCGGCCGGCCGTGATACGCGTACAGCAGCAGCGCGATGGCAATGGCGCCAGCGCCGAGTAACCATGACATCAGCGTGCGGTAACGCTGCAGCAGAGAGGAGAAGTCCGCCACCCGGTCCACCCATTGCGCGCCTGGCACGACTGCCACGGCTGCGGCGGTGCGCGGAATCTCAGACAAATCATCCAGCCCGCGCAACAGCATCACGCTGGCGTAGCCGTTGCCTTCGGTGCCGAGCCAGAGTTGGCGGAGCGACGCGGAGACCGGATGAGCCAGCCATGCTGCGAGGGTCAGCACGTCGCCTGCCTCGGCGGGTGAATCTGCGCTGAACTCGCCGCTGCCGAGTCGGCGCGCCACGTCCTTGCGTACGGCATCTTCGACTGAGTTCACCAGCGCGGCGTCTGCGCGCTGGCGTGCGGCGGACGGGACCCAGTCGGAGATGGCAATGACGCCGTCGAGCGTATGGTCGCGAACCAGACCGTCCAGTGCTGCCTTGACGGCTTCCTCACGGGCCATCACCTCGTCCGGACTGGCGCCGCGCACCAGCACGAACTGGGCGGGGCTGGGCGTGCCCAGCAGGCGGCCGGCGGTGCGCTGTGCCTCGGCCAGCGAGGGCGGGGAGCTTTGCAATTGGCGCAAGTCGTCGCTGACATGCAGCCGCATCAGGCCCGGTACGATGAGCGCCGCCAGCGCCAGGGCAGCAACCACGCTACGCCAGTTCGCCTCGATCCGCGGCCAATGAGCAAGGCTGTTGGCCAGCCAGCCAGCAAATCGTGTCGGTTGCAGCGGCTTGCGATCGAGCCACGGGAACCACAGAACGACAGTCAGGAACGCGCCCACCAGCCCCACCGCCGAGAACAGCGCCATCTGGCGCAGGGCCGGGAACGGCGCGATGCCAAGCGCCAGATAGGCTGCCACGCTGGTGCCCAGCGCAAGTGCCATGCTGGGTAGCAGCAGGCGCATCGTGCGTATGGATGACGTGCCCGGCCGCGCCTGGCGTATCGCGAAGTAGTGGATACCAAAGTCCTCGGCTACGCCAACCAGGCTGGCCCCGAACACGAGCGTGACCAGGTGGACGCTGTCGAACACGATGGCGGTCACGGAGATCGCGATGGCGGTGCCGACCAGTAGCGATGCGGCCACCAGTGCGATTGGCCGCAACGAGCGGAAAGCGAGCCAGACCAGTGCGATCACGGCCGCCAGCGAGCCCCAGCCGATCACGTTCATCTCGGTATTCGCCTGCGCGGCAGCGGCTTCGGCGTGCAATGGGATACCAGCGGTGATCACTTGCACCGTGTCATCGTCATGCGCGGCGGCGCGACTCGCGTCGCGCAGCAAGTCGGCGTAGTCAGTGGTGCCGCTGGTGGAGAAGGCCGGGCCCATGGTGCGGAAGCTGAGCACGACCCACTGGCGGCCTTCGCCGGACACCGTTGCCAGGCCGTCACGCTCGCTCACGCGCGTGGAGGCGGCGCGCGCTTTCCACCAGTCGGGCCACAAGCCGAGGGGGTCATCGCGCCACGCGGTGAGTCGCGGGCCGGTGGAAAACTGGTAGAGCCGGGCGAGGGACTGGTCAGCGAGCGTATGGGGGTCAGCCTGCTGCAGCGCTGCGCGCTGGTCATCGGTCAACAGACCCTGGCGGTATGGACGGTACATCGAGAGGGCGGCGCCGAGGTCGAAACCTGCCATTCGATCGACCGGCTCCAGCAGGGTCTTCCGCTTGTCCGTGATGCCCTGGAAGCGCCTGGCCGCCGCCTGGGCGCGTGCCCAATCCGGGGCGCCAACCAGCACCACCACCTCGCGAGAGACGCCATCCGCCAATTGCCGCAGGGCGCGGTCCGCCGTGGCGGAGCGTTCGCTGACCGGCAGCAGGGCCATGACGTCCGTATTGACGCGAAAGGTGCGCCAGAATTGCCACTGGTGCAGGCCAATGGCCAGCACGCACACCAGCCATCCCAGCGCCAGCATGCGCCAGGCCACGCCGGTGCGGCGCCCGCCTGCACTGGATGCAGTGTTGGAAGGGGTGGCCGATGCCGACTCAATCAAAGCGGCGCTCCTCATCGTCCGTTGGCGTCGTGGCGGCGGTGGCCTGCAGGCGCAGCAAGGTGCTGTCGCCGCCCGCTTCGTCGAGTCGTACCTCGCGCACGAAGCGATCGCCCGTCAATTCAATGCGCGCGAACATGTGGCGCAGGGCTGGGTCGCTCGGCGTCAGTGTCAGCGTCCATCCCTGTTTGCCACTTAGCCTGCCGTCTACCTGGAAGCGTTGTGCCAGGTGGCTGAAATCACCTCGCAGTACAGCGAGCATCGCTTCGGACACTGCACGCAGCCCGGGTTGGGCGTCCGCCCGTACCTGCTGCTGGATGCGTCCATCGCCATCGCGGATCACCAGCCGCTCCGGCGTCACCAGCAGGCTCGACGCCACTGGTTCGCGGGTTGTCCACGACAGCCCTCGCGCGCGTAGCAATACAAAATCGCCACGCGACACCAACGGGGTGTTAAAGCCTGCCAGGCGACGCGTCTGCTCGAAGCGGCCGTGGATGACCGGGGCGTCGGCCAGTCGCGCCGTCACTGCAGGCAGCAGGTCGGCGGCGAAGGCCGGCCAGCCTTGCAGGCAGGCCAGAAGGGCGAACCCGAAACTCAGGAAAGAGCGGCGAGTCATGGCGCGATCCCCAGTCGTTCGGCAAGCACTGGCGGACACACGTAAGACATCTCGCCGGTCGCGATCTCTACCGCCACCTGGATGGTGTAGCCCTTCGTGAGCCGTTGCCCGCTGACCGCGTCGCGGATTTCGTAGTCGATCTTCAGCCGGTTTTCCCATTCCACGATGCTGGCCTTGATGACGATTTCCTGCCCATACGACAGCGGGCGGATGTACTTGACACGCATGTCCACCACGGGCCAGGCGTAGCCGGATTCCCGCATGGCAGGGTAGTCGTAGTCGAAGAGGGCCAGCAGCGCACAGCGTGCGTGCTCGAAATAGCGGACGTAGTTGCCGTGCCAGACCACGTTCATCGGGTCGAGATCGTGGAAGGCCGGAGCTAGGCGGATTGTGTGGCTGAGGTCGTGTGACACGGGTAAGCAATCTACTCAGGCGGCGGGCTCGACGTCGCCGCCGGCCCAGAAGTCGAAGAAATTGAACCAGTCATAGGGCGAGCCAGCGACGAGCGCGGCCAGCCATTCGGCATAGGCTTTGGCGTATCCGGCAAGCGCCGCCGCCCGCCCGGCACGCGGAAGTTTCACTTCACGCGCCAGTTCGGTAAAACGCATCAGGTGACCATCGCCATCGCGTACGCAGCCCATCGCGAACAGCGGACATTCCAGTAGAGCGGCCAGTGCGTAAGGGCCAAGCGGAAACAGCGCGGGCGCGCCCAGGAAGGGAAGCGACGCGGTGCGGCCGGTGCCCTGAGGCACGCGGTCACCTGCGATGGCAAGGAACTCGCCGGCCGCCAGCTTTTCGCGCAGAAGCAGTGCGGTCGCGGGGGAGATATCGCTCACCTGTATCAGTCGCACATCGGTCTGCGGATCGAGGCGCGCCAGGATGCGGTTGAACTGCTCGGCATGGAGCGTGTGGACGAGGATGTTGACGCGTAACCCCGCCCGCGCGGCCAGCGCGCGGCACAGTTCCAGGCAGCCCACGTGTGCGGTCACGATCAGACCGCCGCGCCCGCTGTCCAGTTGCTCGTGCATCAGCTCAGTGCCCTCGCACCGCACCGCTCCAAAACGGTAGCGCCCACCGATGGCGAGCATCTTGTCGAGCAGCGTTTCGGCAAACGATGCGAAATGCCGCAGGCTTTGCCTGAGACCGGGCTGCGGGCCGGATCTGCCGGCGTGGGCATGCGCTCGGCGCAGGAAGTCGAGGGAGGCGCGGCGCGCCCGGGTGTTGGTCGCCCAATAGTAGAAGACGACCGGATACAGGATGATGCGGAACAGCAGGCGACCAAACACGCGGTAGACGGCATACATCAGCCAGATACCCCAGACGCAGGTCGATTCCGCTATGGCAGTCCAATGCGGTGAGGTGGTGCGGGCGACGGAGCGAGGGCTGCGCACGGCGGTCATGCCAGCCCCGCTTTGCGGCGAAGCAGCCGCGGCAGGCGCCAAAGCATGCCGAAGAAAAGGCGGGCGTGCATGCGCGAAATCAGCAGATTGTCGTGCCAGGGCTGGAAGTGCGAAACGCCGTCGGCCGGGTAGGTGACAGGCGTCGCCAGGTTTACGATGGGAATGCCACGCCAGCTCAGGTGAACCAGCACCTCCGTGTCGAACTCCATGCGCCGGCCCAGCCGTTCCTCACCCAGCAGCGCCATGACGCTTGCCAGCGGGTAGACGCGCAGCCCGCACATCGAGTCGCGGATGCCGAACGACAGCGTGTTGATCCACACCCAAACGTGGGTCAGGTAGCGGCCAACCAGGCGGCCCAGCGGAACCGTGTCGTCGTAGCGCGGTGTTCCGCACACCATGGCATCTGGATTGTCGCGGGCCAGCGCGAGAAATTGCGGTATGTGGCCGGTGTCGTGCTGGCCATCCGCGTCGATCTGCAATACGTGGGTATGCCCGTACGTCACGGCGGCGGCCAGGCCTGCCATGACGGCACCGCCTTTGCCCTGGTTCTCCGGCAACCTCAGCAGGCGGACCCGACCGGCATGGCGTGCGGCCAGATCGCGCAGTATGCGGGCGCAGGCGGGGCTGCTGCCGTCATCCACGAGAAGGCAGGCGACCTGCTGGGCCAGCACCCCTTCCACCACGGCGCCGATGGCGTGCTCGTGGTTGTACACCGGGACAAGCACAATCGGGTCAAACTTCAGCATTCTCGCCCCTGTAGACAATACGCCCGGTGGCGTGGCGCCCAGCGTCGGACACCAGCGTGAAGACGAGCGTCTGCTTCTCGGCTTGCCATTCGAGTTCCAGCCGGACCTCGCACCCAGGCCGGACGATTTGGAGGAACTTGAGCCCGTCGAGCCGAAGGAAGCGACTGGGGTCCGGCACCGGCAACGCCTGCGCGGCAAGGCGGGCGGCCCACTCGACCTGGACCACGCCGGGCAGGATCGGCGTCTGCGAAAAATGGCCATCAAACGCAGCCAGGCCGGCATCGACGGCCAATGCCGCGACGGCCCGTGTGGGTGCCCGGCTGAGCCATCGAACATCTGGTAGCAGGCGGCGAAACTGGTTGCGTAGCATCTGGTCTGTGGTCTTGCCCTGGGCGTTGCAGGGCATGGCTTCGGGGAAGGCCCAGCGGCGGGGCAGGGCAAGCGCGTCGACGGAGGGAGACAGCGCCTGACGCAATGCCGACGCCATCGCCGCGCGGCCGCCACCAGCAAGCAGCACTCGTCCGGCGTCACTCGGCACGATCACGGCACCTAGCCGCTGCCCAATGACAAGGTCGAGCACCACGGCGCGAGCTTCATGCACCAGTGGCGAAGCGGCGAGTTCGCGCTCCAGCAGACTCAGCGAGACGCGCTTCTCTTCGATCTTGACGATGCGATCTGCGCGCCCGGCCAGCGCGAAGCCACCTTGATCGGTCGATTCCGCCCGATCAGCGCAGCGATACCAGTCGGTCGTCGGCAGGTGCGGGGAGCGAACGGAGAGAAGGCCATCATCCAGTCGCCATTCCACACCCGGTAGTGGTGTCCAGCGCGCGCCGTGCCGGTCGGCCTGGCGCCAGGCGATGCCGCCGGTTTCAGAGCTGCCGTAGACTTCCACAGGCGACTGGCCCAGCAATTCAAGCGCGTTTGCTGCCGCTTCGGGAGGCAGCGCGCCGCCCGACGAGAACACGGCGCCGAGATGGCGGCGCGTGTCGGACCAGTCAAGTTCGGGTGGGAGGCGGCGCAGGTGCGCGGGACTGCTGACAAGGTGCGCCGGCCCCGCTGCGCAGGCGCGGACGATATCGTCGTGATACGACAGGCGCGGCGCTGCCAGGGTCCGGCCGGACGCGAGGGGCCATAGCACGCAGAACAACAGGCCGTAGATGTGCTGGTGCGACACAGTCGTCAACAGCAGGGAGTCGGCAGGAAGCCGCTGTCCGAACGCTGTTTCGAGCGCTTGCACTTCAGCTTCGAGCTGCGCCAACTGCTTGAGCAATGCTACGGGGTCGCCTGTGGAACCGGATGTAAATAGGGTCACCTGCGCTTGTACGGGCGATAACGGTTCCCAGGAGATGGGGGAGGGTGGCGTGACGGATGGGCGCAATCCACCAGGTAATCCACCGGCGAATCCGTCGACCACCTCACACAGCGCTGACAATGTCGCCTGCTTTGCGTCGCCCGGCAGCACCACCGATACGCCAGCGTGCCATGCGCCAAACAGGGCCGCAGCAAAATCGGCTGGGTCATCTTCCCATAGCGCCCAGCGCTCGCCGGCATGGCTCGAAAACGCGTGCTGCCAGCGCGCGGCAGATGCCACGAAGCATTCTGCATTCAAGCCCTGGCCGACTTTGCGGTGCGGTGATGCGGCCAATCGTGGGATGGCCGCGTTCAGTCCAATCCATTCCTTCATCAGAAACCCTGCGTTCTCAGCCCGACCTGACATCATCGGCAACGCGCGTGGCCTGGGCCACTTGTCCCGCCATTGCCCGGCGCCGAATCAGCCATTCGCCGGCAAACATCGCCCCCATCAGGAGATAGGCGATGCCACCGTTGTAGACCGCCCAGACCCGGTCGCTCGCAAGGGTCGCGGTCAGTGCTGCCAGCGTCCCGTTGACAAGGAAGAAGACACACCATGCCACCGTGACGCGTCGCGTGTACGCCACGCCGGCTGGCGGAAGCTCGGGGTCCTGCAGGCGCGCGATGCGCTCCACTACCGTGGGCGGATGCCTGAGGCTCCAGGAGAAGGTGCCCAGCATCGCCGCGTTGACCAGGACCGGGTAAAGCTTGAGCGGCATTCCCGAGCCTGAAACCACGGCAATCAGCGCCAGCACGCTGGCCGCGGCTGCAAACAGGCGCCAGGCGGGCTGCCCAGCCACGCGTGCACGCAAGGCAGCCAGTGTCACGAGCATGAGCGCCATGACACGCGGCGTGCTGTACTCAAGGCCAAAGTAAATGGCCAAGGGGTAGAGCAGCGTCAATAGCCCGGCCAGCCACGTACGGCGCCGGCGGCTGGTGCTGGCCCGGTCGAGGAACGTCACGGACTGCTTCAGGCTTCGGTGGAGGCCGGCGTGTCGATGAGGCGTTCGAGCACGTCAACCACGTCCTGAACCGTGCGGACAGCCTTGAACTGCTCTGGCTTTGGCGGCTTGTTCAGCATGGGCTTGAGCTTGACGATCAGGTCGATGGCGTCGATGCTGTCGATATCCAGATCGTCATACAAGCGGGCCTCCGGGCGGATGCGCTCCGGTTCGATGTTGAAGGTTTCCTGCAGTACGGCGACCACCCGGGCAAGCACTTCATCGTTCGTCATGACGATTCCCTCTTTCTGAATTGTTCTGGTCGCATCAGGCGGCTTGCCCAACGCGTTGCGCACTGACGTATCGAGCCAGCGCCGCGACACTGGCGAATCGTTCCTTCATCTCACTCTTCTCGCCGTCCAGGACGATTCCGTAGCGCCTTTGCAGTGCGATGCCCAGTTCGAGCGCGTCGATGGAGTCAAGGCCCAGCCCTTCGACGAAGAGCGGGGCGTTGGTATCGATATCGTCGGTCAACACGTCTTCCAGTGACAGCAACGAAATAATGAGTTCCTTGATCTCTTGCTCAAGCGCCTCCACGGCGGGTCTCCCTTGAAAAAAGCTCAGAAAGCGAATGGGTTAGTTGGCGTACTGTCCGGGTGTCGTCGATGCCGGGCTTGATCCAGGCATCCGGTGACACATCCTCGTGTACGTCGATCGTGATGTGCGGCCGCCTGCGCGGCACCTGGTACCACTTCTCGCCCTTGGTCAGCGTCGGCGGCTCGCAGCGAATGGTCACAGGCGTCAGAGCGCGGCGGCCGCGCACGGCAATGTTTGCCGCGCCCCGGCGCAACTGCAGTGGCCCCTTCAGTGGCGTACGCGTCCCCTCTGGAAAAATCACCAGGTTGTTGCCGGCCCGCAGTGAAGCCAGGCAGTCGTCGATCAGATCAGCGCCGGTGTCATTGCAGATGTAGCCGGCCGAGCGCAGAGGGCCGCGCGTGAACGGATTGCGCAGCAGCGCGGCCTTGACGACACAATCAGCCTGGCGAACGAGTGAGATCAAGAGCACCACGTCGATCAGCGACGGATGGTTCGCCACCACCAGCAGGCCATGGCGCCGCAGCCGCTCTGCATTGCGCACCTCATATCGGATCACGCCCAGGCCGCACATGAGCAGGACGAAACCGCGGAATGCAAAGTGAATCAGGTCTTTGCAGAAACGCTCACGCGACTGCTCGGCCCGAAGCACGCAGGCCAGCACGGGGAAGACTATCAAGCGCAATAGCAGTCCACCGATCCCGAAGCAGGCGAAGCAGATTCCTGTTGCGCAAATCCGCCAAGCCCTTCCCACTGATTCAGTCATGCCGCCGCCACAGCCACGACAGGCGATCACTGCGATGGAGTAATTCACGCTGGCCGCTTAGCACAAACTTCAGCACTTCCAGGCCATGAGGCAAGCTGGCTGCGGGCGATTCGCCATCTCGTCCTGGACTGCAGGGCGTCAGGCTGAACACAGGCGCGCCGGATCCAGGCAGGCCGATTTGCCAGCCCCAGGCGTAGAGGCACTCGGGTTCGTCGACAAAGTCGCGGTAGGTCTCATCCAGTGGTGCCTCGCCAACAATCACCGCGACTTCCTCATGGCCGTCGGCCAACAGTCCTATTGCTTCAACCAGCGACGATTCGACCGTATCGCGTCCGGCCGCGATGGCTTGCATCACGCCGGTGTCGCCACGGTCAATCGAATACAGGGCGCCAATCGCGTTATGGACGGCGAGGCCAAAGGCAGTCGGCGACAGCGGATTGCCAACAGCCAAGTCCGAGAGCATAGGGCGAATGCGCGTGGTCTCGCCGTGACGAGAAGCAAAGATAAGCGGGGTATTGGCATCGGCGCGGCGGATGCCATAGGCACAGTGCAATGTTGCCCGGCCCAGGCTCCCCAGCCGACGGCGCACCATCGGCGCCATGGCGGACACTGCAGGTATGGCATCGCCTTCGGGCAGGTAAGGAGCGTCAGCCCACGCCAGCCAGTCTTGCTGGCTGTGCAATCCCGGCGCGCAGGCAGCCCATGCCCGGATTTCGAAGCGCGTAGATAGCGTAGCGGGCCCTGCAGTCCGTTCAATTGCTTCACCAACTAACGACATCTCGCCTATTGCACCCTATTTCCCCAGCTCGGGCCGGTGTTTCCAAAATGGTTCCGCATTGTTACATATTGTTTCAAACGTCGCAATACACAAATATGTCAATAGATCTTGTTTCACTAGTGCCAATATTTGTGCTTCAGATCCATACGTTGTGTTTCCAGGCTTGACACTTGCGCGCGCCACGGGAGTGTCGACGCGGCGGCGGCATAGTATCGGTCGATAACCAAGTCGAGTTGTTTGACCAGGACCAAGACTTTGGCGATAGGCGCCCACCCAGGATCGCGTGAGCTCCCTCCGGAATTTCGATTTCCAGTGGATCGGCGATGCGGATCGGCAAGGGCTTTCAGGACTTCAGTCGGCGCTCGAGTTTTGCTAGGGCGCTAGCTTGCGGGCTCTCAGTAATTGGAGCCGCCACTGGACCCGGGGGCTCACCCTTGCTTTCCAAAGCAAAGGCTTCTACCGTCCAAGTACCCGGAGTGTTGCCGTACCCATGGAGCCCGGATGACATAACGGCAAGATGGAACGGATTATTGAGATCGTTCCGCGGGTGTTTCGTATTTGAGACTGCTGCGCGCTCGTTCAGTCGCCCGCCACGGCATTGAGCTCGGCCCGCGAATATGCCCGGAAAAGGAGTGCTGTCTCAACAGCTCATTTGTATTTTCTGTCGTACCACGCCGTCTGGGATGCAGGCGGTGGCACCAACGTGCACCGTCACACTGGGAGGACAGGCTCATGGGTACGATTCCGATTGCGCGCCGCAGCAGGTTTCGTTGGGCCACGTCCTTGCGGGCTGCCCTCGCTACACTGGGGTTGGCCGGGTGTGTCCAGGTTAGTCCTTGGCCGTCAGTACTGCTGATTCGATCGATCTTTGATAGCAGCGGCCAGCAGGCGTCTGCAGCGTTGGAAAAACACGTGCCGATCAGCGTCGGCAGTACGCTGAACCTGCAATACGACGCGGCCGATCCGCAGGCGCTTCTCGACGTGTACCGGCTCGCCACGACGGCTGACCAGGTGCAGCTACCGACCATCGTCTGGATTCACGGAGGCGGCTTCATCGCCGGCACCAAGGCGGAGATTGCAAACTACGCACGTATCCTTGCTGCCCGCGGCTACGCTGTGGTGGCGGTCGACTACAGCGTCGCGCCAGAGGCAAAGTACCCGACACCCGTAGTGCAGGTCAACCGGGCCTTGGGATACTTGTTAGCGAACGCGCAGGTGCTGCATATCGACGGCCATCGCTTCGTGCTGGCGGGCGATTCCGCTGGCGCGCAGATCGCCGCGCAGGTGGCCAACCTTATCAGTTCACCGAATTATGCCGAGGCAATGGGAATCGTCCCCGCGCTGACGCGCGAACAGCTGCGCGGCACGATCCTGTTCTGCGGGCCATTCGACGCCCAGCTTTTCGATCTCAAGCACCCTTCCTGGTTCATCTCGACCGTGCTGCGATCGTATACGGGGCGAACGGATTTCTGGAACATGCCTCAGTTTGACAAGTTCTCCGTGGTGGCCTACGTGACTTCGGATTTCCCACCGACCTTCATTTCCGTGGGTAACGGCGACCCACTGCAGCCGCATTCCTATCGGATGGCCCAGGCACTCGAACAGAAGAGCGTTCGGGTCGATTCGCTCTTCTATCCGAAGGACCACGTGCCGCCCTTGCCGCACGAATACCAGTTCAACCTGGACGACAAGGATGGACAAGAGGCTCTGCGCAGACTGGATGCGTTCCTGCGGAGTGAACTGGCGCAGCCGTAACGCCGCCGTAACGCCGCCATTCGGGGAATCAGAACTTGTACTTGATCCCCGCGTAGAACGCCCGGCCGTTACCCGGATAGAACACCGAGGTATTGGCCGTGCGTGCATTGGTCACGGTGCTGAAATCGCTGATATACCGCTTGTCCGTCAGGTTGCGCGCATCGAGGAACAGCGTCACGCCGCGCTCGAATTCATAGCTGGCCTCGATGCCGAATAACACGTAGCTCGGCACCTTCAGCGTGTTGGCATAGTCCACCCAGGCGCCGGTCGGTACCCAGTCGATCGTGCCGGCCACGCGCAGCCGTGAATTGCGGCTGTACGCCAGCGTGGTGCGCAGCACATGCTGCGGCACGCCCGCGATCCGGTTGTTGCCGTAGACGGGATCGTTATCGAAGCGGAAATCGCTGTAGTTCCAGAGTTGGGACACCGTGACCTTGTCGCCGCTGCCGAACACGTTGCGCATGACGTCCGCGCTGGCGCCCAACTCCACACCCTGCAGGATCGTCTTGTTTGCGTTGAATGTCGACGCGGGGATGTCCGGGCTGACCGTGTACTGCAGCAACTGGTCGCGCACCAGGGATCGGTAGACAGTCAAATCCCAGCCGTAGCGATCAAGCTGGCCGCGCGTGCCCAGTTCCAGCGTCCAGCCGTGCTGCGCCGCCAGCGGCACGAACTGCTGGGTCATGCCGATGGTCTGGTTCAGATCCGAGAAGTCGGGTACGTCGGCGCTGCGCGTAATGTCGATAAACGCCTGGACATTCTTCTTCGGCTCCCACAGCACGCCAAATTTCGGGTTCACGCCGCTATAGGTCGTGGCATCCGATTTCGGCACCGGGTTGGTGGGCAGGCCACCGTAGTCCTTGTACTCGCGGCGGTTGCGGTAGGCTTTGGCGCCAGCCATCAGCGCCACGGTAGGCAGTACGTAGAGCCGGTCTTCGAGGTAGGCCTCGTAGTTGTAGGCGTCCTGCGCGGCGTTCAGCGTTTGCGCGCCGCGGTTGCCATTGACGTTCACGTACTGACGCGCATCGTTGTTGCCGCCGAAGAACCGCATGCCCGCGATAAGCTGGTTGCGCATGCCACCAAGTGCGAATTCGCCCGTGTAGCGCGGTGCAAAGCCATAGGTCCAGTAGTCCTGGTCGACCACCTGGAAAATCGGGTGGTACAGGCTCTTGTGGATCGCCCAGGTCATGAAGTCCAGCTGGCCGCTGTCGAGCTTGACGGTCGTGACGTTGGCCATGCGCTCGGTGCGTGTGTTGCGCGCCTGGTCGCCGGCAATGGCGCTCGGCGATGCCATGCGCGGATTGTTCAGCGCATCGTTGAGCGACAGCGTGCCCGGCAGCAACTGATCGACGATATACGCGCCGAAGTAGAAGCGGGTCTCGACGGCCGGGCTGAACCGGTAGCCGACGTTGGCGTTGATCTGCTCGTACTGGCCGCGTTCGTGGGCACGGTAGCCGTCCGAATGGCTGACCGTGGCGTTGACCAGGAAGTCCCAGGCGCCGATCTGCCGCGAAACCTGACCGCTGCCACGCACGGTGCCGAAGCTCCCGCCATCGAGGCGCACCATGTTCTGCGCGTCGGCGGTCAGCGCGGTAGGCGTGGTGAAGTTGATGGCGCCGCCCAGCGTTGTGCTGCCATAGGCCAGGCCGTTGCCGCCCTTGTACACCTCGGCGGCGGACAGGCCCAGCGGATCGATCTGGTAGAAGTCGCCGCTACCGTCCGCGAAGTTGGTCGGCACCCCATCCTGCAGGATTTCCAGCCCGCGCGTGTGGTAGCCGCGCGCAATGCCGGAGCCTCGGATCGACAGGCGCATTTCCTGGCCGTAGCGTTCCTGTACATAGACACCCGGCGCGTCCTTGAGGACGTCGCGCAGGTCGCTGGCGTACGTATTGCTGTAGGTGCTCGCATCGACAAAGCCCACCGAGCCCGCGGACTGGAACAGGGACTCGCGCTGCTGGGCGATGCCTGGCGCGGTCAGCGAGCCAGTGGCGGCAGCTATGGCAGTGACGGCGGGAAGGGTGGGAATCTCTGTGGCGGAACTGGCCGGAGAGGTCTGTGCGAAGGCCACGCTGGACAGTGCGGCAGCGGGAAGCACCGCTGCGCGGCGCCATTGTTTTTTTCGTTGCATTGCTTGTGGTCGAAAGACGCGCGCCGGCGGTGGCCGGCGTGGTCCGGATGCTCTTGTTTTGGCTCGACCGCAAGGATACGGAGCGAAGTGCCCGCGCGCCATGCGACACAGCGACGCAACGGGCACTTGCACCTTATATCGATAGTTGCCCGGCGCAATCGGCGCCGCACGTGGCGCCATGCACGTGCGTGGTTGCCGCAACTGCGGCAGGGCGCGTCACGCGCTTCCACGTCACCGGCGCCTGGCCGGCCAGTTTGCCGCGCAACTGCCTGGCGGCTGTGACCATATTGGCCAGTGCCGCCTCCGTTTCCGTCCAGCCGCGGGTCTTGAGGCCGCAGTCCGGATTGACCCACAGCCGATCCGGCGGGATCACCTCGCAGGCCCGTTCGAGCAGGCGCGTGATGGCTTCGACGGAAGGTACCCGCGGCGAGTGAATGTCGTAGACACCCGGCCCGATCTCGTTCGGGTAGTCGAAATCGCCGAAGCCTTCAAGCAGTTCCATCGCCGAGCGCGAGGTCTCGATCGTGATCACGTCGGCATCCATGGCAGCGATGGCCGGCAGGATGTCGTTGAACTCGGCGTAGCACATGTGGGTGTGGATCTGCGTCTGGTCGGAGACGCCCGCCGCCGAGAGGCGGAACGCGTTGACGGCCCATTCCAGGTACGCCGCCCAGTCCTCGCGGCGAAGCGGCAGGCCCTCGCGCAGCGCCGGTTCGTCGATCTGGATCACGCGGATGCCGGCTGCTTCCAGATCGCATACCTCGTCGCGGATCGCCAGCGCCAGTTGCCGCGTCGTGGCGGCGCGAGGCTGATCGTCGCGGACGAACGACCATTGCAGCATCGTCACCGGGCCGGTGAGCATGCCTTTCATCGGCTTGTCGGTCAGGGATTGCGCGTAACGGGCCGTATCCACGGTCATCGGCTCGGGGCGATACACGTCGCCGTAGATGACAGGCGGCTTGACGCAGCGCGAACCGTAGCTCTGCACCCAGCCGTTCTCGGTGAACGCGTAGCCGCAGAGCTGCTCGCCGAAGTACTCGACCATGTCGTTGCGTTCGGCTTCGCCGTGCACCAGCACATCGATCCCGAGCGCTTCCTGTTTGCGCACAGCCAGCTCGATTTCGCCGCGAATGCGTTGCAGGTACTCCAGGGCGCCGATATCGCCGCGCTTGTAGGCCGCGCGCGTCTGGCGGATCGCCGTGGTTTGCGGGAACGAGCCGATCGTGGTGGTCGGCAGCGCCGGGAGCTTCAACGCTTCACGCTGCTGCTCGATACGGCTTTCAAACGCGCTGGTGCGGTTGGCCATCTCGCTGGTGACTGCGGCCAGCCGCTTCTGCACCTGCTGATTGACCACGCGGCTCGAAGTACGACGCGATTCGCGGGCGGCATCCGATGCGGCAAGCTGATCGGCCACCGCTGCGTCGCCCTGGTTCAATGCCGTGGCCAGCGTGTGCAGTTCGTCGAGCTTTTCGGTGGCAAAGGCCAGCCAGGATTTCAGTTCGGGGTCGAGCCGCTGTTCGGCATCGAGTGACACCGGTACATGCAGCAGCGAGCAGGACGGCGCGAGCCAGAGCCGATCGCCCAGTTGAGCGTGAAGCGGCTTGAGTGTTTCCAGCACGGCGCGCAAATCGGAACGCCAGATATTGCGGCCGTCGATCACGCCGACGGAGAGCACTGCATTGGCGGGCAGCACCTGCAGCCAGGTTGCCAGTTGCTGCGGGGCGCGCACCAGGTCGATGTGGAAGCCATGCACGGGCAGGGCGGCGACGCGGGCGGCATGCGGCGCGGCGGTGTCGAAGTAGGTGGCAAGCAGGGTCTTGACGCCCGAATCGGCAAGATCGGCATATGCGCGGTCCACCACATCGAGCCAGTTGGCATCGATGTCAAGGCACAGCACGGGTTCATCCACCTGGACCCATTCGATGCCGCGCGACCGCAGTTGCGACAGGATGCGGCGATACGCCTGCACGACCCTGGGCAACAGGCTCAGGCGATCAAAGCCGGGCGCGTGCGACTTCGACAGCCACAGGTAGGTCACCGGGCCGATGAGCACAGGGCGGGCCGTCAAACCCAGTGCCAGGGCTTCATCGATCTCGTCGAGGAACCACGATGGGCCGCCGTCAAAGGTGCTGTCCGCGTCGAGCTCGGGGACGATGTAGTGGTAGTTCGTGTCGAACCACTTGGTCATTTCCATGGCCGGCTGGGCCGCGTTGCCGCGCGCCAGCTCGTAGTACTGGGGCAGCGTCAGCGAGGCGGCGTCGAAGCCGAAGCGCTTCGGCAGCGCCCCCAGCAGCGTGGTCAGGCCGAGCATCTGGTCGTACCACGCGAAATCGCCGGCGGCCACCGTGGCCAGCCCGGCATCGGCCTGCAGTTGCCAGTGGCGACGACGCAGCGTGGCGCCCACCTCGCGCAACGCGGACTCGGGGGTCTCGCCACGCCAGAACGCCTCTTGCGCGAACTTCAGTTCACGCCGGGCGCCGATGCGTGGAAAGCCGAGGATATGTGTGCGTGCCATCTGTTGCTCCAATGTTCAATGTCTGATGTGGCGCACAGTGTCGGATCGTGAGTAAAATGAATCAAGCGACATGTTTTAAACATTGTATGAATGATTTTCATATCAAGAGTGAGATCGGGCGATGATTGAAGTCCGCCATTTCCGCTCGCTCGTGGCGATTGCCGAATCGGGCAAGCTCGCGACGGCGGCCGAGCGCGTGCATGTCAGCCAGTCGGCGCTATCCCATCAGATCAAGGCCATCGAAGCGCATTACGAGATGCCGCTGTTCGATCGCACGCGCCAAGGCCTGCGCTTCACGCCCGCCGGCGAACGCCTGCTGGCACTGGCGCGCGAGACCCTCGCGGCGATCAGTGCGGCCGAGCGCGATCTGCTACGCCTGAAGGGCGATACGCGTGGCGAACTGCGCGTGGTGCTCGAGTGCCATACCTGCTTTGATTGGCTGATGCCCGTGATGGACGAGTTCCGGCGCCGCTGGCCGGAGGTGGAGGTCGATCTGGTGGCGGGTTTCCATGCCGATCCGCTCGCATTGCTCCATAACGGCAAGGCGGACATGGTGATCGGCTCCAGGCCGCCAGTGAAACGCGGCCTGACGGTGGCGCCGCTGTTCCGCTTCGAGATACTCGCTGTGATGGCCAACGAGCACCGGCTGCGCAACAAGCGCCGCATCGAGGCCGCAGACCTGGCAGGCGAGACGCTGATTACTTACCCGGTCCCGGAGCAGCGGATCGACCTGATCCGTGAGGTATTGGAACCGGCCGGCATTCACCTGCAGCGGCGGACCGCCGAGCTGACGGTGGCCGTGCTCCAGCTCGTGGCCAGCCGCCGTGGCGTGGCGGCACTGCCGAACTGGGGCGTAAAGAACTACGTCGACCACGACTACGTGCTGGCCAAGCGCATCGGAGCGAAGGGCCTCTGGAGTGAACTCTATGCGACAGTGCCGTCCGCCGTGGCGGACCGGCCCTATGTGGATGATTTCGTGTCGATCGTGCGCGATATCTGCGCGGCCGAACTGGACGGCATCGAACTGCTGGGGACGTCGGTCTAGCCGCTCAGGCGTGAACGGCCTCTGCTTCAGATTCGACCACTTCGGCCGCTTCAGTGTCGAGGTCATCCGAGAACTCGGCATCGAGGATCTCCACCTCGACGCCATAGCCCACCCGGCGCACGAACAGATGCAGCAGATCGGATGTCGGGGCGGAACAGTGCAGGCTGACGGCATGGCCCGGCTCGGCGACATTGAGCTGGAGGAGGGAGAGCCCGGTCCGGCGGGCATTGGCAAGGACCCATTCCAGGCTGCCAAAGACATCGGCGCGATCGAGGCGGAGGGCGAGCTGGAGGGTCGGGAGCGGCATGGCAGGGTCCGGAAGTGATGCGTGAGCGGTTTGGTAAATTTACCAGCGCCCTGGGAAAATTGGCTTCTGAAGTTTCCGCTGGAATCACGCTAATGCAGAAGAAATATCCCCAATGGTGTAGATTTCAGGATATTCCATCTCATCACTGCAACTTTCCGTGACCAACCTGCCCAAGCTCGATGACATCGACCGCCGCATCCTGCGCGAACTGCGTCGTGACGGCCGCATCTCCAACGCGAAGCTGGCCGAACGCGTTGGCCTGTCCGCCACGCCGTGCTGGAACCGGGTCAAGGCCCTCGAGGACGCCGGTGTGATCAGCGGTTATGCGGCGCTGCTGAACCAGAAGGCGCTGGGGCTGCCCGATACGGTGCTGATCGAAGTCACGCTCGATCGCCATGACGACGAGATGTTCCATCGCTTCGGCGAGGCTCTCGCGCAGTTGCCCGAAGTCCTGGAGGCCCATCTGCTGACGGGCGAATACGATTACCTGATCAAGGTGGCGGTGGCGGGCACCGAGGGCTATGAAGAGTTCCTCCGCCACAAGCTCTACAAGCTGCCGGGCCTGCGGCACAGTCATTCGACCTTCGTGCTACGCACACTGAAGCGCGAGCCTTCGGTCGAGCCCTAGCCCCAACCCTAGCCCTGGCACGGCTCGCGCGCCTATCGCGCAGCCCGTCTGCCCAGGCGCGGCGCCAGCGCCGTGGTCACCACGCCCATCGCGATCAGAGCCAGGCCGATCGAGAGATCGAGCGAGATATGTTCATGCCAGACAACGGACGACAGCACCAGACCGATCACCGGCACGCCAAGCATGGCGATCGAGGTGGCCGCCGGTGGCAGGGACTGTGTCACGTTGAGCACCACGATAAAGGTCAGCGCCGTGGCGAGCGGCCCGGTATAGGCGATCACGGGCCAGATATCTGCCATCGCGGCCAGATCCGGCGCGCCATCGCGTAACCAGGCCAGGACGATCAACGGCACCGTGGCCACTGCGCATTCCCAGGGGATCATTTCGGCGCCGAGCCGCACCGCGCGGTTTGCGCGCAACTGAATGATGCTGATCGACCAGGCCAGCGACGCGCCGAGCAGCATTGTCAGGCCCATGACCGTGTTCAATTCCCAACCGCCCAGGGCGGGTGCCACGATCACGGCGATACCGGCGTAGCTGAACCCCGTGGCCAGCCACTGGATGCGGGAAGGCCGTTCGCCAAGGACAAGCGACGAAAGGGGGATCACCCAGATCGCCGTCGCATACGCCACCACCGACGCGCGGCCAGGCGGCACGTACTGCAGCGCCCACAGCGCCAGTGCCGTGAACGCGCCCATTTGCAGAAGACCGACGCCAATCACCAGCCGCCATTCCGCTCGAGAGGGCAGACGCAGTCGCCCCAACGCGCCCAGCACCAGGAAACTGACCAGCGCGGCCGAGCCGAAGCGGCAGGCGGCGAACCAGAGCGGGCTGATATGGGCCAGCCCCATTTTCATGACGGGCCAGTTGCCGCCCCAGATGGCGACGGCGCCAATCAATGGCAGAAACGATTTGAAGCCGGATGCGGCCGGCGAGCGGGTGGTTGCGGGTGCGGACATGCGAAGCAGATGGAAATCGTCACCGGCGAATGCCGGTCGGGTGTGGAAAGTCTACGATCCATCACGCCGCAGCATCGACCGGATCACGCCGCCATCATGCGCATTTACGGCATACAATGCCGCCATCAAAAACATGCAAAGCACATCATGCTGGACATCGACCTTGATGCCATCGACATTCGTATCCTCGGCGAACTGCAGCGCGACGGCAGCCTGACCAATGTGGAGCTTGCCAGCCGGGTCAACCTGTCGCCGTCGCCATGTCTGGCGCGCGTCAAGCGGCTGGAGAAGATCGGCGTGATTTCACGGCGTGTGACGCTGCTCGACGCCCGTCGGCTGGGCCTCAAGGTGGTGGTCTTTATTTCGGTGTCGCTCGACAAGCAGCGCCGGGAGACGCTTGATACGTTCGAGCGCAGGATCGCCGGGTTGCCGCAGGTGATGGAGTGTTACCTGATGTCCGGCGATGCCGATTACCTGTTGCGCGTGGTGGTGCCCGACGTGGAGGCACTGGAACGACTGATCATCGATCAGATCACGCGGATTCCCGGGGTGGCGAGCATCCGGTCGAGCTTCGCGCTCAAGCAGGTGCTGTACAGCACGGCGCTGCCACTTGGCTAGCTTCCATGATCGCCGGGTCACCCGGCGAGCCGCATCGGCTCACGCCAGCCTGGCTCGCACGGCGCGGCGCAGTTCGGGGAGCAGTTCGGCCTCGAACCACGGATTCTTGCGCATCCATCCCACCACGCGCCACGAGGGGTGGGGCAGAGGAATGACGTTCGGGCCGAAGCGTCGGAAGTCGTGGACAATCGCGGTCATGGTGGCGCCTGCATCGGCAGTGAGGTAGTGTGCCTGCGCATAGCTACCGACCAGTAGCGTGAGCCGGTCTTCCGGCAATACCCGCAGGATGGCTTCGTGCCAGAGCGGTGCACACTCGCGGCGCGGCGGCAGGTCGCCGCTGGGCCCACGGCCGGGGTAACAGAAGCCCATCGGCATGATCGCCACGCGCGTGGCATCGTAGAACTCGTCGGCGGTGAGCCCCGTCCATTCGCGCAGGCGGGCGCCGCTTGGGTCGTCAAACGGTATCCCGCTGGCGTGTACGCGCGAGCCCGGCGCCTGGCCGATGATCAGGATGCGCGGCGTGGCGCTGAACTGCACGACGGGCCGAGGGCCGTCTGGCAGTTCGGACGCACACCGGGTGCAGGCAGCGATATCGCGCTGCAGTTGCAGGACGACATCCCGCGCGCGCTGGGCGGACTTCATTGGCATAAGAGATACTCGCAGCGAAAGCTGCGCGAAGTGCGTATATTACTGGGCTTACTGGACTGTACGCCTTGCGATGTAAAGGACTGAATAATGACGACGCAAACCGAAACCGCGATCCTCGCCGGCGGGTGCTTCTGGGGCATGCAGGACCTGCTGCGCCGCTTTCCCGGCGTGCTTTCCACGCGCGTGGGCTACACCGGCGGGGACGTGCCGAACGCGACCTATCGTAACCATGGGACGCACGCCGAAGGGCTGGAGATCGTTTTCGACCCTGCCAGGATCAGCTTTCGCCAGATCCTCGAATTCTTCTTCCAGATCCACGACCCCACGACAAAGAACCGTCAGGGCAATGACGTGGGAACGAGCTATCGCTCGGCTATCTTCTATCTGAACGACGAACAGAGGCGGGTGGCGGAAGACACGGTCGCCGATGTCAATGCTTCGGAACTGTGGCCCGGCAAGGTTGTGACGGAGATCGCACCGGCCGGGCCGTTCTGGGAAGCCGAACCGGAGCACCAGGATTACCTCGAGCGGTATCCAAACGGCTATACCTGCCACTTCATCCGGCCGAACTGGAAGCTGCCCCGGCGAGGCTGATCCGCCGCACAAAGAACCTTACCTGCATGTTCCTGGCGGGCCACCTTGAGAATGACAGCCCGCCAGCCGCGTTGGGAAGCAGTGAACTATGCGCCTCCGCCGCATTGGCGATGCCAGGTTCAGAGCGCCCGCCTTGACCGCAAGCAAGGGTTTTCAAGATTTTCCTATGCACAATTGCGCGCATGAAATCCATACAGACACCGCTACATGGCGCGCCTGACAACGGCCGCGACCAACCGTCAACCCCCATCGTCCACGCTGCCGCGTCGCCGGGCTCCTGGGCGCTTGGTGCCTCAAGCGTGATCCTGCTGGTATTGAACACCATCTTCTGGTGTGGCCTGCTGTCCCCGTTCGCCTTGCTCAAGCTCGTCTTGCCAAAGAAGGTTACATTCCGGCTAATCGATCCGATACTCAACCGTATCGCCGCTGCCTGGATCGGGAGCAACAACCTCTGGTTTGAACGGATCCAGCGGCAGCCCTGGGATATTGGCGGCGTTGACGGCCTGGTCTATGCCGAGTGGTACCTGGTCAACTGCAACCATCAGTCCTGGGTAGACATCTTCCTGCTGCAGCGTGCGCTTGGCGGACGCATCCCACTACTGAAGTTCTTCCTGAAACAGCAGTTGATCTACGTGCCGCTGATCGGGCTGGCCTGGTGGGCGCTCGACTTCCCATTCATGAAGCGCCACAAGAAAACCCAGCTTCGGAAGAATCCGGAATTGCGTCGGCAGGATCAGGAAACCGCGCGACGCGCATGCGAGAAGTTCTCGGCAGTGCCGACCAGCGTGATGGTCTTTGCCGAGGGCACGCGATTCACGCAGGCCAAGCGCGATGCCCAGGGGTCGCCTTATCGCCATCTGCTCAAGCCCAAGGCCGGGGGCCTGGCCGTGACACTGAACACGATGGGCACACGGTTTCGCTCGATCCTCGATGTCACCATCGTCTATCCCGATGGCGCGCCAAGTTTCTGGGATTTTGCGTGCGGTCGAACCGGCCGCGTCGTGCTTCGCGTGCGGCAATTGCCGATTCCCGAGAACTTCTGCACGGCGGACTACGGCACGGATTCGGTCTTCCGCAAACAGTTTCACCGGTGGCTGGCAAAGCAATGGGAAGAAAAGGATGAGCAGATCGCGCTGGTGCTCGACGGTGCGGGAGGTTCGGGGGTAATGCCGCATCAGGAGTCTTCGGCACCTTAGCCTTTTCACGAAAGAAGCAGGCGCAGCTGCGCGGGTATCCGCAGCTGCGCCTTTTTCATTCCAGCCCGTGGCTCTCTCCGCGCCTGCTTGACTCCGTGCGGGATTTGCGCGTCTGCCTGATTGCATAGCGCTCGGGGTGAGACTGCTTGGCGACCCACGCCATGCATTGATGAAGATCCCCCTGATATGAGAATGCGCGGGAGCTCCCCCTGGGAGCCCCGCTAGCGTCGTTCATCCTCATGACTACATGCGAAGGCATGGCGCGGCCGCTCCTGTCACTACACCGAAAGGCGCGCGGCCATGCCTGCCGACAGCCACGGAGACTGCCCTGGCGGAACGATCAGTGCATCGACTCCAGGTTGAGCATCCAGCCATTTTTGCCCGCGCGCCACACCTCCTACCATGATGGCGGCGCCCAGCCCATTGACGGCCTCCTGCCGGTTCGCCACCAGCGCGACGCCGTGAGGGCCCTGGCTCGGCTGCCCCGTCCTGGGGTCAAGGATGTGGTGATAGCGATGGCCGTCACGCACAAAGCAGCGTTCGTAGTCGCCCGAGGACGCCACAATCCCATCACTGAGTGCTACCACGCCCAGCAATCGCTCGGGTGTGCGTGGATCGCGCAGTCCCACGCGCCAGTTCCGCCCCTGCAATTGCCCGCTGACCAGGACGTCGCCGCCACCGTTGATCATCGCGTTATGGTGCCCATTGCGCCGAAGAACCTCCAGGCCGGCTTGCAAGATTGGCAATTTTGCGATGCCGCCAAGATCGAGCTTCATGCCCGGCCGGCGCAAATAGGCGGTCCCCCGGCGTTCATCGAGAACGATGTCGCGGTAGTCGACCAGTTGCCGCTCGGACGCAAGTTCAACGGGACTCGGAATACGGCTATGCGCGGGATCGAAGTCCCAGCCCGCGTACGCGCCGACGGTGATATCGAAGGCCCCCTGGCTGCGTAGCGACATCTGCTTCGCCGATTGCAGGATCGCCATCAACTCCGGAGCCACCGGCACGGGATTGCGCCCGGCGGCGCGAGCCAACGCGCTGATCTGGCTGTCCGGACGGTAACGGCTCATCAGCTGTTCCAGCCTGGCCATCTCGGCGAACGCCATCCGGCTAGCGGATTCGGCCGCAGTCGTGGCGTCGGACTGCACCACGATATCGACCTTGGTGCCCAAGAGCATGCGCGAATATTGCTTTACGCCCGGATCGGCCAGGGCCGGCTTCACGAACATCGCAGTGGCCAGCAGCGGTAGGCCGGCAAGGCAACGTCTGCGGCCCGGGTTAGGAAGAAGCGTGGTGCGCATGATCTCAGCGCGATTGCGCCACCATGTAGTCCACGGCCGCCTTTACTGCTTCATCGGGCAGGGACGTCGAGCCGCCTCGCGCCGGCATAGCACCCTTGCTGCCATTGAAGCCTTCCAGCGCATGCTTGTAGAGGACGTCGTTGCCCTGGGCAATGCGCGGGCCCCAATCGGCCTTGTCTCCTGGCTTCGGCGCTCCCGCAACACCGGCTGCATGACACATCGAACAGACACTGCCAAATGTCTTTTTGCCGAGTTCATTCTCGGGGGCAGGCGCGGGCGCCGGCGCAGCGGCAACGGTGGTCGCCGCGCTTTGCGGCGCTGGTGTTGTTTTTGCTGCCGCGGTCTCTTCCTTCTGCCCGCATGCGACCAGGGTTGCACTGCAAAGGACCATCAGAAGAAGCGATTTCTTGCACATGAATTTCTCCGGGAATTGACACCAACGCTGCGTGAAAGCAGCAATGCATGCATTGTGGCCAGTTCGTTCAATTAAAGATGCATTTCATATACCAAATTAAAGAAATTATGATTTGCGTCAACTGCCTTGAGGCGGCGCGCAGCAAAGATCTCACCTGTGGCGAAAAGTCGCAGACCGGCTTTGCCCGCTTTTGATTGAAACGGCTCAAGGATTGACCATGACCAAGCATCAGCTACCGCAGGACCAGGATGGTGTGCCGAGTGCGCCCGGACGCAGGCGCTTTATCAACACAGCCGCACTGGCTAGCCTCGCGACGGTCGTGGCTTGCACGGACAAGGGCGCGCCCGGAGCAGTGGCTGCCCCGGCTGGCGGAGCAAGCGGTGCCGCTGGTGCAGGTACGCATGACATTCCCGGCCTGCACCCGAAACCAGGGGAGCTGGATACCTACTACGGCCTGTGGAGCGGCGGACATCTCGGCGACATGCGTGTGCTTGGCATGCCATCGGGCCGCGAGATCCACCGGATTCCATGCTTCGTACCGGATGCGCTGGTTGGCTGGGGCATTACCAACGAATCGAAGAAGGTGATGGGAACCCGGCCGGACGGCAGCCCGAAGTACACCGTCGGCGACACCCACCATGTGCATGCGTCGTACAAGGATGGCAATTACGACGGCCGCTACGCATGGATCAATGACAAGATCAATGCCCGCCTGGCGCGTGTCCGCCTGGACTACTTCATTTGCGACAAGATTACGGATTTGCCCAATGTGCAGGGCTTCCACGGGATCTTTCCAGATAAGCGCGATCCGGTCGACCCAAAAATCAATTACACGACCCGCGTATTCTGCGGCGGCGAGTTTGGCATTCCGTTGCCAAATGTCGGGATAGACGATCCGTCGAAGTACCGCTCATTGTTTACCTGCGTTGACGCTGAGACCATGGAGGTCCGCTGGCAGGTGCTGATCGACGGCAACTGCGATCTGGTTGCAACGTCCTATGACGGCAAGCTGGCCGCGACCAACCAGTACAACACCGAAATGGGCGTGCACTACGAGGACATGATGTCCGCGGAGCGCGACGCCTGCCTGTTCTTCAACGTGGCGCGGATCGAGGAAGCGGTCAAGGCCGGCAAGTTCAAGACCATCGGAGACTCCAAGGTGCCGGTGGTCGATGGCACGCATGCCGCCAACAAGGACCCGAAGTCGGCGCTGACGGCCTATGTGTCCGTGCCGAAGAACCCGCACGGTGTCAATGCCAGCCCGGACCAGAAGTACTTCATCTGCTCCGGCAAGCTCTCGCCGACGACGACGACGATCGAACTGGCCAAGGTGCTCGACTGGTTCGACGGCAAACTCGAAAAGATTGACGATGCCATCGCGGCCGAGGTTGAAGTCGGGCTCGGGCCACTGCATACGGCCTTCGACGGACGCGGCAACGCCTACACCACGCTGTTCCTGGACAGCCAGATCGTCAAGTGGAACATCGATGCCGCCATCAAGTTCCACAAGGGGGACAAGAACGCCAAGTATGTGGTCGATCGACTGGACGTGCATTACCAGCCAGGGCATTTGAACGCTTCGCAGTCCGAAACGGTGGCCGCCGACGGCAAGTTCCTGGCGGTGGGGTGCAAGTTCTCGAAGGATCGATTCCTGCCGGTTGGGCCGCTGCATCCGGAAAATGAGCAGTTCATCGATATCTCTGGCGACAAGATGGTGCTGCTGCAGGATCATCCGATCCGAAGCGAACCGCACGACTTCATCATCTTCCGGCGCGAGCTGTTGCGTCCGAAACAAATCTACTCGCTCGACGATTTCCCGCTCGCGGTCAAGGATCCGAAGGAATCGGGCGTCTTCCGCAACGGCAAGAAGGTAACTGTCAAGCTGACTTCGCAGGCGCCTGCGTTCAGTCTGCGCGAGTTCAAACTGAAGAAGGGTGACGAGGTCACGCTGATCCTGACGAATCTGGACAAGGTGGAAGACCTTACGCACGGATTTGCGATCCCGAAGTACAACGTCAACTTCATCGTGAATCCGCAGGAGACCGCCTCGGTAACGTTTGTCGCCGACAAGCCGGGTGTGTTCTGGTGCTATTGCACGCATTTCTGCCATGCCCTGCACCTGGAAATGCGCAGCCGCATGATCGTCGAAGCCTGAGTCCCAAGGAATGTGCGTGCGCCGGGAAACCGCGCGCACGCCATCGTCATCCGTAACATGCCATACCGATTCCAACGGTTCGCGTCCTGGCTGGCCGCATGCCTATTGTTGTTCTCCCTCGGCGTTCGCCCCGCATTGGCCGCATCCGGCGCCTATGAGGCGGCTTTACCCGCGAATCTGGCCGAAGCCCCCAATCTCTGCGCGCTGGTTCCCTGCAAGGATGTGTATCCCGGCGCCACCAGCTTTTCCGAGCGAAAGGGCCAGCCACCTTACGTGGAGGCTTACGGAGAGCCCGTAGACGGCAAGAAGCCGCTGCTGGGCTACGTGATGCTCTCCACGGACATCAGCGATACGCCCGGCTACTCGGGCAAGCCGATCGTGACCCTGATTGGCATGGACAACCAGGGCCGCTTCGTGGGCATCAAGGTCCTGAAGCACTCCGAACCGATCCTGTTGCTGGGGATTCCGGAGACGGCGCTGCTGAACTTCAACCATCAGTACATCGGCAAATCGGCGGCCGACAAGATCGAAGTCGGCCAGTCCCGCCCTGACGAGGGTGTGCTCGGTGTCGATGCCATCTCGGGTGCGACCGTTACCGTCATCGCCCAGAATCAGGTGCTGACGACAGCGGCCGCCAGTGTGGCCCGACAGGTCGGTATCCTGGCGCCGACCAAGCGCGAGCCCGCACGCTACGCGCAGACCGGACGGCTCATGGGCTGGGCCGAAATGGTCAAGGCCGGCGCGGTGCAGCATCTGCTCATTCGTCCCGAACAGCTTGGCCTGGAGCGGTCCTCCGAACCATTTATCGAACTCTGGTTTGGCGGTCTCGACCATCCCGATCTTGGCAAGAGCCTGCTCGGGGAACAGGCATGGCAAGGCTTGCGCTCACAACTCAAGGAGGGCGAGCATGCCATCTTCATCATTCGCACGGCCGGCACCGCCTCGTTCAAGGGGTCGGGGTTCGTGCGCGGCGGTATCTATGACCGGGTGCAGATCAAGCAGGGCCTGGACACCTTCACCTTCCGCGACCTCGATTATCTGAACTTGTATGGCCTGTCGGCGGCGGGTGCGCCCTCGTATACCGAATCGGCCATCTTCGTGGCGCGTTCCCCGGCATTCTCGCCCGCCTATCCGTGGAAGCTGTCCTACCTTGGCAACCGGGTGGACCGCGCAACCGGGACACGGAGCTTTGTCACCTTCGATGCCCCGTACTGGCTGCCCGGTGCGATGTTGCAGGGCGGACGGCCCAAGGTGGACGAGCCGGCAGCGCCATGGAAGCGCGCGTGGCAGGCCCGGGCGCCGCAGATCGCGCTGTTCATCGCACTGCTGCTGGCGGTAACGGTCGTCTATGCGCTGCGTGAACGCCTGACGCGCCGGGCCACGCACAAGAACAAGTGGCCGGTCAACGCCTTCAAGTACAGCGCATGGGCGCTGAGTATTGGATTCGTTGGCTTCGGCGCGATGGCCCAGCCGTCCATCACGCAGGTACTGACCTGGTTCCATTCGCTGCTGTTCAACTGGGAGTGGTCGCTGTTCCTCAGCGACCCATTCATCTTCTGCTTCTGGATTTTCATCATCCTGACCGTGTTCCTGTTCGGCCGTGGGCTGTTCTGCGGCTGGATGTGTCCGTTCGGGTCGATGTCGGAGGCAATCTACAAGATCGGCGGAAAGATCGGGTTCAAGCGGTGGCAGTGGCATCTGCCACGCGCATGGCATGACCGGCTGAAGTGGCTCAAGTACGCAATCTTTTTCGGCTTGCTCTCTGTTTCAGTGTTCTCGATGGGCCTGGCCGAGAAACTGGCCGAAGTGGAGCCGTTCAAGACCACGTTCCTCGTCGGCATTGGCCACCGTGCATGGCCGTACGGCCTGTTCGTCTGCACCTTGCTGGGAATCTCGCTGTTCATCGAGCGGCCGTACTGCAAGTACATCTGTCCGCTGGGGGCGGCGCTGGCCATGCCCAGCACGTTCCGCTGGTTCGGCCTGCGCCGCAAGCAGGATTGC
>JAFAJB010000106.1 GCA_019236395.1 Cupriavidus sp. | reverse complement strand
CCGAGGTGGCCGAGATCCGCGCGATCATGAACCATCACCTGGCGGACCATTACGCGTTCTATGGCGAGTTCACCGGGGTGCGCACCGCGCGCAAGCACATTGCGTGGTACACGCGCGGGCTCAACGGTGCGAACCTGTTCCGGCATCGCATGAACACGCTGGAATCGACCGACGCGCAGCTTGCAGCCGTCAACGCGTTCTTCGACGAACAGGCGGAGATCTCCGATCGTCTCGTCTATGTCGACGAGCAGGCCGCGCCGGACGAAGAAGAACAGATCGACAACAACAAGAAACGGGAACTGCTTGCCGCATGAGCCGCAACGCTATTGACCAATGTATCCGGGACAGCCTGGATACCTACTTTCGCGACCTGGATGGCGAAGAGCCGTCCAACATGTACAACATGGTGCTGGAGGCCGTGGAGCGGCCCCTGCTGGAAGCCGTGATGGTGCGCGCAGAGCGCAACCAGTCGCTGGCAGCCGCGTACCTCGGCATCAATCGCAATACTCTTCGCAAGAAGCTGCAGCAACACGGTTTACTTTGAATTTGAAGTATTTGAAGCGTTCCTCCCAGCCATGATCAAGCAAGCTCTTCTCTCCGTTTCAGACAAGACCGGCATCGTCGATTTCGCGCGTGAACTCAACGCGCTCGGCGTCACGCTGCTTTCCACCGGCGGCACCGCCCGCCTCCTGGCCGACGCCGGCCTGCCGGTGACGGAAGTGGCCGACTACACCGGCTTCCCCGAAATGCTCGACGGCCGCGTGAAAACGCTGCACCCGAAGGTGCACGGCGGCATCCTGGCGCGCCGCGACCTGCCCGAGCACATGGCCGCACTGGCCGAGCACAACATCCCCACGATCGACCTGCTGGTGGTGAACCTGTACCCGTTCCAGCAGACCGTTGCCAAGGATGACTGCACGCTGCCGGACGCCATCGAGAACATCGACATCGGCGGCCCGACCATGCTGCGCTCGGCGGCAAAGAACCACCGCGACGTGACCGTGATCGTCGATCCGGCCGATTACGCAGTCGTCCTGGGCGAAATGCGCGCCAATGGCAACAACGTCGGCTACGACACCAACTTCCGCCTGGCCACCAAGGTGTTCGCCCACACGGCCCAGTACGACGGCGCGATCACGAACTACCTGACCAGCCTTGGCGCCGACAAGTCGCACCAGGCCCGCAGCGCCTATCCGCAGACGCTGAACCTGGCCTTCGAGAAGGTGCAGGAAATGCGCTACGGCGAGAACCCGCACCAGTCGGCCGCGTTCTATCGCGACCTGAAGGCCGTGGACGGCGCGCTGGCCAACTACGTGCAACTCCAGGGCAAGGAACTGTCGTACAACAACATCGCCGACGCGGATGCCGCGTGGGAATGCGTGAAGTCGTTCGAAGCCGCCGCCGGCGCCGCCTGCGTGATCATCAAGCACGCCAACCCGTGCGGTGTGGCCGTCGGCGTGAATGCGCTGGAAGCCTATGACAAGGCTTTCAAGACCGATTCCACCTCGGCCTTCGGCGGCATCATCGCCTTCAACGTCGAACTGGACGAAGCCGCCGCGCAGGCCGTGGCCAAGCAGTTCGTGGAAGTGCTGATCGCCCCGTCGTTCAGCGCGGCCGCACGCAACGTGTTCGCCGCCAAGCAGAACGTGCGCCTGCTGGAAATCCCGCTGGGCAAGGGTGTCAACCAATATGACCTGAAGCGCGTGGGCGGCGGCCTGCTGGTGCAAGGCCCCGATGCACGCAACGTGCAGCAGTCGGAACTGCGCGTGGTGACGCGTCGTCATCCGACGCCGAAGGAAATGGACGATCTGATGTTCGCCTGGCGCGTGGCCAAGTTCGTCAAGTCGAACGCCATCGTGTTCTGCGGCAACGGCATGACGCTGGGCGTGGGCGCGGGCCAGATGAGCCGCGTGGATTCGGCACGCATCGCCAGCATCAAGGCCCAGAACGCAGGCCTGACGCTGGCCGGTTCGGCAGTGGCGTCGGACGCGTTCTTCCCGTTCCGCGATGGTCTGGATGTGGTGGTGGATGCCGGCGCGACCTGCGTGATCCAGCCGGGCGGTTCGATGCGCGACGACGAAGTGATCGCCGCCGCCGATGAGCGCGGCATCGCGATGGTGCTGACCGGCACGCGCCATTTCCGCCATTGATCACAGATCGGAAGACCAAAAACGAAGCCATCGGTTGTTTGACGGCTCACGCCACCAGCAACGCCCAAGTGCTGACCGATGGTGATGTTTCTCCCTCTCCCTTCACAGGGAGAGGGCCGGGGAGAGGGTTGGTTTAGCTGGGAACCACGTCGAGCAAGGCCGTCGGTTAGCTCCAGCACGACAGCATCGGACGAAAGCCGTCGGTTTTATCCGGCACGCCGTAGCATTCGACGCCCCTGCCCTCTCCCCCAACCCCTCTCCCGCCATGCGGGAGAGGGGAGCAAACCCGGAGCACTTCAGGCCCCGGCAGCGTACACTACGCGCATCTCTCTTCCCTTCCCGCCTTAATGCGTATTCTCGGCATCGACCCCGGCTTGCGGACCACCGGCTTTGGCGTGCTGGAGAAGCACGGCAACAAGCTCGTCTATGTCGCGTCGGGCACCATCCGCAGCAATGGCGAGACCAGCCTGCCCGAGCGCCTGAAGACGCTCTATGACGGAATCTCCGAAGTCGCCCGGACCTATACGCCTGACTGCGCGGCGATCGAGAAGGTCTTTGTCAACGTCAACCCGCAATCGACGCTGCTGCTCGGCCAGGCGCGTGGCGCGGCAATCTGCGGACTGGTCGGGCATGGACTGCCGGTGTTCGAGTACACGGCGCTGCAGCTCAAGGTGGCCGTGGTCGGCTATGGCCGGGCCAACAAGGAGCAGGTGCAGGAGATGGTGATGCGGCTGCTGTCACTGTCCGGCCGTCCGAGCAGCGATGCGGCCGATGCGCTCGGCGTGGCGATCTGTCATGCCAACGGCGGCGATACGCTCGGCACGCTGGCCGGCCTGGCGCCCGAACTGGCGCGCAAGGGCATGCGCGTCCGGCGTGGCCGGCTGGTGGGCTGACGCCAGGGCCGCCCGCAAGGCCGCTTACTGGGCCGCTTACTTGGCGCTTTTGAGCCGCTTAAAGGGCCGCTTACAATCGGCGTTCGTGATCCTCTCAGGAACGCTTCCGATGCCCCACCCGTTCATCGTCCGGATTTCGCTCGCCGTTGCAACCGCCAGCCTCATCGCAGGCTGCGTGACACCGCCACAGGCACCCACCACCGCAGCGCCAACACCGCCCGCCGCGGTGGCACCGAAGCCGCTGGTCATCGGCCATCGCGGCGCCAGCGCGCTGCGGCCCGAACATACGCTCGCGTCCTACCAGAAAGCCATCGACGACGGCGCCGACATCATCGAGCCCGATCTCGTGGCGACAAAGGACGGCGTACTGGTGGCGCGCCACGAGAACGACATCACCGGCACCACCAATGTGGCCGAGCTGCCGCAGTTCGCGGACCGCAAGCGCCTCAAGGTCATCGACGGTGAACGGCTGACCGGCTGGTTCACCGAAGACTTCACGCTGGCCGAGCTGAAGACGCTGCGCGCGCGCGAGCGGATTCCCAGGCAGCGGCCAGCCAACGCAAAGCTCAACGACCAGTTTGAAATCCCCACGTTCGACGAGATCCTGAAGCTGGCCGAGCAGGCCGCCATGAAGCGCGGACGGCCGGTCGGCATCTATCCCGAACTCAAGCACCCGAGCTACTTCCGTGGCATCGGCCTGCCGCTCGAGGAACGGCTCGTCACCGCATTGCAAGGCAACGCCTATGCGAAGACCGCGCCGATCTACGTGCAGTCGTTCGAAGTCGCGCCATTGCGGACCGTGAAGCGGCTGCTCGGCACGTCGATGGCGAACGTGAAGATCGTGCAGCTGATCGGCAATCCGCGCACCCGCCCGGCCGACTGGCGCCTGGCCGGCGACACGCGCACCTACGCCGACATGACGACGCCGATCGGCCTGCGCGAAGTCGCCACGTACGCGTTCGGCATCGGCCCCGAGAAGAACAGCGTGATTCCGCGCGACGCGCAAGGCAACCTTGCCGCGCCAACCGCACTGGTGGCCAATGCCCACGCGGCGGGCCTGGTGGTGCATCCGTACACGTTCCGACCCGAGAACGCTTTCCTGCCGAAGTCACTGCGTGCGCCCGGCGACGACGCCACGCGCAACCCGGCCGGCATGATTCGTGAAGTGCAGGCATTTATCGATGCGGGCGTGGACGGTTTCTTTACCGACGATCCCGCACTCGGGCGTCGCGCCGTGGACATCTCGCCCCTCTCCCACAAGTGGGAGAGGGGCGGGGGAGAGGGCCAGCGCCCGAATTCCTGAACTCGTTGGTAGAAGGCGATACGCATGCCCTCTCCCCCAACCCCTCTCCCGCCGTGCGGGAGAGGGGAGCAAACATGGCGCATGGACGCCTCTGGCCGCGCTACACTTGCGGCCAGTTTCGCATCTCCATCGCACCCATCATGATCGGACGTATCGCCGGCACCCTGCTTGAGAAGAATCCCCCGCATCTGCTGGTCGACTGCCACGGCGTCGGCTATGAGATCGACGTGCCGATGAGCACGTTCTACAACCTGCCCGCGATTGGCCATCCGGTGACGCTGCTGACCCAGCAGATCGTGCGCGAGGACGCGCATCTGCTCTTCGGTTTCGCCACGGCCACCGAGCGCAATACCTTCCGCGAACTGATCAAGATCACCGGCATCGGCGCGCGCATGGCGCTGGCCGTGCTGTCGGGGCTGTCGGTGCCGGAACTGGCGCAGGCCATCACGATGCAGGAAGCGGGCCGCCTGACCAAGATCCCCGGCATCGGCAAGAAGACGGCCGAACGTCTGCTGCTGGAGCTCAAGGGCAAGCTGGGCGCGGAATTGGGCCATGCGCCAGGCACCACGCCGGTACCGGATAGCGCGGTCGACGTGCTCAACGCGCTGCTGGCGCTGGGCTACTCGGAGAAAGAAGCCGCGCTGGCCATCAAGCAGGTACCGGCCGGCACTGGCGTGTCCG
>JAFAJB010000228.1 GCA_019236395.1 Cupriavidus sp. | reverse complement strand
GCGCTGTTCAAGAATCCGGACAAGGGCAACTGCATGAGCTGCCATACGCTGTCCGATACGGCCAGCCGCCCGGAACGCTCGCTGTTCACGGACTTTGGCTACGACGCAATCGCCGTGCCACGCAACCGCGCGTTGCCGGCCAACCGTGATCCCAAACATTTTGACAACGGCCTTTGCGTCACCGCTCGCGCGCTGCGCTGGCCAGAGCCCGATCAGTGGTGCGGCTACCTGCGAACGCCGGGCCTGCGCAATGTGGCAGTGCGCCAGCGCTTCATGCACAACGGTGTGTTCACCACGCTGCGCGATGCGGTGGCGTTCTACAACACACGCTCGACCGATCCGGGGAAATGGTACGCGGGTGCGAAGACGTTCGACGATGTCCCCGCCAAGTATCGCGACAACATCAACGTGAACTCGCCGCCGATGAACCGGCGGCCAGGCATGCCGGCCGCCCTGACGGAAGGCGAGATCGATGACATCGTCGCCTTCCTGCGCACACTGACGGATGCTGCTTACGTGAACGCGATGGCACCCGCCGCAGCGGCTCGCTGAGCCCGCGTGGCGCGCGGCGCGCCGGCACCCGCTGGCAGCTTGAAGAACGCCACCGCGTCGTCCATGGCCCGGCTCTGGTCTTCAAGTGCCTTGGAAGCATTGGCGGCTTCATGCACCAGCGACGCATTCTGCTGCGTGACCTGGTCGATCTGCACGATCGCCTGGTTCACCTGCTCTATGCCGCGGTTCTGTTCCGCCGAGGCTGCCGAAATCTCATCGACGATATTGGTCACGCGCGCCACTGCCTGCGTCACGTCGATCATGGTCTTGCCCGCTTCGTTCGCAAGAGACGACCCGGCCTGCACCTGGGCGACCGATGCTTCGATCAGACCCTTGATTTCTTTTGCCGCGCTTGACGAACGCTGCGCGAGTCCGCGATCCTCGCTGGCCACCACGGCAAACCCGCGACCCTGCTCACCGGCCCGCGCCGCTTCCACCGCGGCGTTGAGCGCCAGGATATTGGTCTGGAATGCAATGCCTTCGATGATGCCGGTGATCTCCGCGATCTTGGTCGAGCTTGCGCTGATGCCTTCCATCGTTTCGACCACGCGGCCCACGGTTCCGCTGCCCAGTTGCGCCACATCGGCAGCATTGCGGGCCAGCGCGCTGGCCTGGCGCGCATTCTCGGTGTTGTGGCGCACCGTGGCGGTCAGTTCCTCGATGCTCGCGGCGGTCTCTTCCAGCGATGCGGCCTGCTGCTCGGTGCGACTCGACAGATCCATATTGCCTTCCGCGATCTGGCCAGTCGCCGCGGCGATGCTGGAACTGCCCTCGCGCACGCGCGCCACCGTTTCTGTCAGTCGTTCGTTCATGTCACGCAGCGCGCCCAGCAAACGGCCGGTTTCGTCAGCGGAGTCCACGTCGATGCGCGCACCCAGTTCGCCGCGTGCGACGGTGCTTGCCACTTCGACGGCGCGCTCGATCGGACCGGTAATGGCACGCGTCAGCAGCATGCCCCCGATCATGGCAAATGCCACGGCGGCGATCGACACGATGATCAGCAGGTTACGCTGCATCACGTATTCATCCTGCAGACGCTTGATCATCTCCTGCTGGCGTTCGTTGGTGAAGCCGATGTAAGTGTTGGTGGCCTTGATCAGCTCGGCCAGCAGCGGGCGGCACTCGTTGTTCATCTTCTCGATCGCGGCATCACGGCGGCCGTCCAGCGCCAGCGCGACGATCGCGGTGGCCACGGGGCCGTAGCGCGCTTCCACGCGATCGACCTCGGCCACGAGGTTACGCGCCGTCTCGGTGACCCCGTCGGCCATGATCATCTGCTTGAGCCTGGCCAGACGTGCCTGGACGTCCTCATGCGCCTTCAGGACCGCTTCCTTTTCCAGGCTGATGTCGGCCTGCGTCGTCACCAGCACGAGATTGCGCGCGGCGATGGCGCGGCGGTCGACGGCGGTACGCACCTTCGACGCCGCCTCGGCGCGGGCATTGAGCCCGTTGATATAGGCACTGAACCCGTCCGTAGCCTGACTCAACGCACGCAATGACAACCCCGAAACCACCAGCACGACGAGCGCCAGCACACCAAAGCCCGCAAGGAGCCTGGTCTTGATCGACAAATCACGGATCTTCATAGCTTCTCCCTATTTACCGAAAGTACGGCCAAGGTTGTTTGCATCACAACGTGATGCAATAAGCACTGAGATTCCCCGTATCTTGTTTTTCAGGTCGATCGCGGCGTCTTTGCGCCATGACTTCAATGTATTGTTCGCTGGCTAACGGCAGCGGCATTGCACGCTGCACCCTGCTGCGGAGGGGTGCGCCGCCGGAATGCGCGGGGACTTTCCCGCAGGCAACCGGTTGCAGCACACGCCACTACACGCCCAAGTTTTAAGTTGTATTTCATATGCATGTTTTATAGAATCGACAACGTCACGCGAGCATCCCCTTCCTCGATCATGTCCGTCCTGCTGCAAATCTCCCCACCTTCCCGCTCCCAGGCCGGCTATCGCGGCCTGCCAGTCCTGGCCCTTGGTTTCCGCCCGTTCTATCTGCTGGCCGCCGGTTTCGGCGCGCTGGCCGTGGCGGCCTGGGTTGCCATCTACCTTGGCTGGTGGATACCCGCCCGGCAACCGTGGGCAGGCGTCATGCTCTGGCATGCGCATGAAATGGTGTTCGGATTCTCGGCGGCGGTGGTGGTGGGGTTCCTGTTCACGGCCGGCAAGAACTGGACCGGCCTGCAAACGCCGCAAGGTGCATGGCTTGGCGCACTGGCCGGCACCTGGCTCCTGGCGCGTGTATTGATGTGGACCGGCCCGGCCTGGGCGGCAATCGCGGTGGACGTAGCCTTCCTGCCGCTTTGCAGCCTGAGCTTTTATCGCATCCTCCGTCGCGCCAAGAGCGAACGCAACTATGGGCTGGCCATCGCCCTCGGCGTGATGGGCGCACTGAATATCGGCTTCCATGCGGCCATCCAGAGCGGCCAGACTGGCTGGGCATTGCATGCATCCGAAGCGGCAATCGGGCTCGTCGCAATCTTCGTCACCGTGATTGGTGGCCGCGTGATTCCGATGTTCACCGCCAATGCCATTCCCGGCATCCGCATTCGCCGCTGGGTCGGCGTGGAACGCAGCGTCATCGCGCTGACGCTCCTTGCGGCGCTGGCCAATGCGGTACAGGCACCTGCCGTCATCACCGGGCTGCTGGCAGCGGGCGCCGCCGTGGCACATGGGGTCCGCCTTGCGGGTTGGGATTCGCTACGTACGGGACGCAAGCCGATCGTCAGCATCCTGCACGTTGCCTACGCGTTCCTGGCAATCGGCTTCGCACTGATTGCGGCCGCCTCGGCCGGCTGGGTGGACCATTCCTCCGCGCTGCACGCGCTGACCGTCGGGGCCATCGGCTGCGCCATCATCGCGATGGTCACACGCACCGCGCTCGGCCACACGGGCCGCATGCTCGTCACCGGCCGCGTTGAACACCTGGCCTACCTGTTCATGGCGCTCGCAGCCGTCGTGCGCGTGGCGGTACCGATCGCATTGCCCGCGCACAAGCCGGAAGCCATCGCGGCCTCCGGCATCCTGTGGGTGCTGGCGCTGGTCCTCTATCTTGCCAAGTACACGCCATATCTGATGCGGCCGCGCGCCGACGGCAAGGAAGGTTGACCCCCTTCCACCTAAGTTCAGTCGAAGATGTCGTACAGCCAGGACTTCCTGCGCTTGTTGCCATGATGGCCGCGTTGGCCACCATGACCGCGTTGACCGTAGTCATCGCTTTCGTAGGCCGGTGCGGCTGGCCGCTCACGCGGCGCAGTTGACTGCGCCGCAGTCTCCGAGCGCTCGAGTATCTTGTCGAGTTCACCCCGATCGAGCCAGACGCCCCTGCACTGCGGGCAATAGTCGATCTCCACGCCCTGACGTTCGGCCAGCACCAGCGTTGCATCGGGACAGGTCGGGCATTTCATGTTCGGCTCCTTGCGATGGGTTACGCACAAGTGGTGCGGTGCAACCCATTCTATGGCCCCCATCCCCACGCAAATCGCGCATGACAGCAATGTCATGGCTGCGTCATGCGCCGTTCATTCCGCAAGGCCAAATGCAAGCGGCCACGTGATCCGCCCCGGGGCGAACCCGGGCTGCATCGACGTGGCCGCTGGCTGCGCCTGACAGGCGCCGCGCGAAGGTCAGGTTTCCTTCTTGCCGATAAACACCATCCGCAGTGCAGGCACGATCACCAGCAGCATGATCGGCCCGATCAGCATGCCACCCACCACCACGGTGGCCAGCGGGCGCTGCACCTGGCTGCCGATCCCGGTGGAGATTGCCGCCGGAAGCAGACCGATACAGGCTGACAGTGCCGTCATCAACATCGGTCGCATCCGCTGCTGGGCCGCATGGGACATCGCCGCCTCGGACTTCTCGCCCTGCTCCCTGAGCTGGTTGTAGTAGGTAATCATCAGAATGCCGTCCATCACCGACACCCCGAACAGCGACACGAACCCGATGGCCGCCGAGATACTGAAATCCAGCCCGGTCACGAACAGCGCCACCACACCACCGGCAATGGCGAACGGGATGCCCGCCAGCGCCATCACGCTGTCACGCAGCGAGTTGAAGAGACCGTACAGCAGCACCATGATCATTACGATACTGATCGGCACGATCAGCTCCAGCCGCTTCTTGGCCTGTTCCAGCTCTTCGAACTCGCCGGCCCACTGGATCTGGTAGCCCTCGGGCAGCTTGATCTTGCTGGCGATCCGCGCCTGCGCTTCGGCCACCGTGCTGCCCAGGTCGCGGTCACGCACGCTGAACTTGATCGGAATGTAGCGCTGGTTACGCTCGTGATAGATGTAGGAAGCCCCGGTATCGAGCGAGATATCTGCCAGCGCGCTGAGCGGAATATAGGCATTGGAGCCGTTCGCGGTCTGGTAGGCCACCTTGACGTTGCGGATCGCGTCGATGCTGCCGCGATATTCCGGCGCCATCCTCACCGTCAGCGCGAACTGGCGGTCGCCCTCCAGCACCGTGGTGGCCTGCGTGCCGCCCAATGCGGCCTGCACGACGGAGTTCACGTCACCGGTATTGAGCCCGTAACGCGCCGCCGCCTCGCGGTTCACCCTGATGTTGAGGTTGGGCTGACCCAGAACGCGGAACACGCCAAGGTCTGTCACACCACGGATCTGCCTCATCTCGGCCAGCACCTGGTCGGCCAGTTTCTCGAGCGTGGGCAGGTCACGGCCCACGATCTTCACCGAGTTCGCGCCCTTCACGCCAGACAGGCCTTCCTGCACGTTGTCCTGGATGTACTGCGAGAAGTTCAGCGAGATGCCGGAGAACTCATCGGCAAACTCCTTCTGCACCTGCTCGACGAGCTTGTCCTTGGTCATGCCGGCCGGCCACTGGTCGAATGGCTTGAGGGGTACGAAGAACTCGGCGTTGAAGAAGCCCGCGGCATCGCTGCCATCGTCAGGACGGCCGTGCTGCGATACCACCGTCGCCACTTCAGGATGCGACAGCAAAATCTTGCGCATGCGCGCCACCGGCGGCACACCGGCCTCCAGCGATACCGTTGGCGGCATGGTCGCGCGAATCCAGAGATTGCCTTCTTCCAGGGCCGGCAGGAACTCCGTGCCCAGCAGCGGCATCAGCCCGACGGTGATCGCCAGCACGGCGGCACCAATGGCGACCGACATCCGCTTGTTGCCAAGCGACCACTTCAGCGCGGGCTCATAGATCTTGTGCAGCCAGCGCACCAGGATGGTTTCCTTCTCCTCGATGTGCTTGGGCAGCAGATAGCTGCACAGCACCGGCGTCACCGTGAACGTGGCGATCAGCGCGCCCAGCAGCGCATAACCATAGGTACGCGCCATCGGCCCGAAGATCTGGCCTTCCACGCCCTGCATCGTGAACAGCGGGACGAACGCCGCCACCGTGATCGCCGCCGAGAAGAACACTGCCTTGTCCACCTGCAGTGCGCTCACGAAGATCATGCGGATGCGGTCCGTGATGCCCGCGCCCTTGCCCATCCCTCGCGCATCGCGGCTCATCAGCAATCGCTGCTGCTCCGCCAGCGGCATCTGGAAGTTCCGGAAGACGTTCTCCACCAGAATCACCGATGAGTCCACGATGATCCCGAAGTCCACCGCCCCCACCGACAGCAGGTTGGCCGACTCTCCCAGTATCACCAGGATCATGATGCTGAAGAACAGCGCAAACGGTATGTTGACGCTGACGATCACCGCACTGCGCAGGTCGCCCAGGAACACCCACTGGATGAAGAACACCAGCAGACAGCCGAACAGCAGGCTGTGCAGCACCGTGTGCGTGGTCACGGAAACCAGTGTCGAACGGTCGTAATACGGATCGATCTTCACGCCAGCGGGCAGCGTGCCATCGCTGTTGATCTTGTCGATTTCCGCCTTGACGCGGGCCACCACGTCGTTGGTCTGCAAGGTCCGGTTCATCACGACGATGGCCGTGACCACATCGTCCTGGTTATCGCGCCCGGACCTGCCCAGACGGGGCGTGAAGCCGACCTTGACGCGGGCGACATCCTTGACCTGGACCGGCACGCCATTGCTCTGCGTGAGCACGACCTGCTCGATGTCCTTGGTGTCCTCGATCAACCCCACCCCGCGGATGTTGACCGACTGCTGCCCAAGGTTGATGGTCCGCCCGCCGACGTTGATATTGGCGTTGCCCAGTGCCGTGATCATCTGCGGCAGCGTGATGTTGTAAGCATCAAGCTTGCGCAGGTCGGCCTCGACGTCATATTCCTTGGTCGTGCCACCCCAGCTCACCACCTGCATGACGCCTGGCACCGTCTTCAGGCGGCGCTCGAGCACCCAGTCCTGCAGCGTGCGCAGGTTGGTCAGGCCGAAATGCTCCGGCCCCTTGATCTGGTAGCGATAGATTTCACCGACCAGGCTCGATGCCTGGATCTGCGGCTGCACGTTGTTGGGCAGACTGACGTTCTGCTGCAGGCTGAGCGCGGCCTGGGTATAGGCAAAGTAGTAGTCGATCCCGTACTTGAACGTGACGCGCACGAACGACAGCCCGTAGAACGAGGTCGAGCGGATGTTCTCCACACCCGGCGTGGCGGCCAGGCCCACTTCCATGGGCACGGTGTAGTAACGCTCCATTTCCTCGGCCGACAGGCCAGGCGCCTGCGCGGTGATCTCAAGGATCACGGGCGCCGGGTTCGGATACGCCTCGATGTTGAGCCTCGAGTAGGCGAACAGCCCGGCACCGGCGAATACCAGGAGGAAAAGCAAAATGAGCGGCCGCCGTGTCAGCGACAGCCGGAGTACGTTCCTGAGCACGGAAGCCTCTTCTTCGGAATGACTGGGGAGCGACGGATGCGCTTACTGGGCAGCCAGTGCTGCGGCATTACTGAGGAACAATGCTCCTTCGCTCGCCACAAGCTCGCCCGGCGCAAGGCCGCTGAGAATCTGAACCAGGCCGTCCTGGGTCTGGCCGATGGTGACGACCCGGCGCTCGAAGTGCCGCTTGTCCTTGGTAATCCATACGGTCATCGTGCCGTCGCCTTCGCGCACCACGCCGTCGGCGGCAATCGCAGCCGATCGCTCTGGATCGCCCGTACGGATGTCGAATGCGGTGATCATCCCCGGTCGCAGTTCATGCTTCGGGTCCTTGACCTCGGAGCGGACCATCAGGCGGTGCGTGGTCGGATCGATCGATGCGCCCATGGCCGTGATGGCGCCGGAGAACTCGCGGCCCGGGTAGGCCATGGCGTGCACCTTGACGGGCTGCCCCACATGCAGCAGCGGGCTGTCGGATTCCGTCACGAAGGCCTGCATCCAGACCGTGGAAATATCCGAAACGGTGACCGGCGCCGGAGCGTTGCCCGGCTGGACCAACAATCCAGGCTGGGCGTTGCGTGCGGTGACGCGGCCGGCGATCGGGCTGACCACGGTCAGGATCGAATCGGTGCGGCGTTGCTCGATGATGCGGTCCATCTCCGCCTGGCTCTTGCCGAAGATCGCCACGGCGTCACGCGCCGCCTTGTAGGCCGCCTCGGCTGCCTGCTGGTCGGACACAGCCTGGTCAAGATCCTTCTGCGCGATACCCTGGATCTCGAAAAGCTGGTGTGCCCGCTCCAGAGCGCGGCTGGTGAGCTTGCGCGTACCGGCCGCGGAGATCAGCGTCGATTCGGCCTGGACCAGGTCCGGGCTGTCGATATCGAACAGCGGCGCGCCCTTGGTCACATCGTCGCCAATCCTGACGAACACATTGCGGACCTTGCCCTGGTAGGACGTGAACACCTGGACCGAGCGATCCTGGTTGAAATCGATATTGCCAACCGCTTCGCGCTGGTTGGCGAATTCGAATTGCTGGGCCGATACGACCTTGACGCCGCCCATCTGGGTAGGCGTCAGTGTCACGGATGACCCGCGCGGGGCCACCCGGGGCTCGGACGCGGCCCCTTTGCCAAAACCTTTTTCCGGACCGTAGAGCGGGCTCGGTTGGGTCCATGCGCTGAATGCATACATCAACCCCACCAGGACCACAGCGGTGGCGCCGCCGCCAACTATGGCGGACTTAGCATCGAAACGCATGGAGTGACCCTCAGTATCTGAAAACTGCCCGAATGATGCGAGTTCGCCGCGCCACGGTCTACTGTGATTAATGACAGTGGCCTTGCGGCAACTTCACTCCTAGAATCCGCCCAGCGCTACTAATAGCAACAGTTCAGAGGTCACGGCCCATGCTGCCCGTCCATCGCAGCCCTACTACCCGCTCGAGAATCCCGTTCGCCAGCACCGCATGTGCACTGGCAGCCTGTTGTGTCGTGGCTGCGTGCGCCGTCGGCCCGGATTTCCATACACCCAAGGCGCCTGACGCCGCCGCCTACACGCCAACGCCGCTGCCCGAGAAAACGGCTTCCGCGCAGGTTCAGGGCGGCGAAGCCCAGCGTTTTGTCGCGGGGATGGATATTCCGGAACAGTGGTGGACGATGTTCCATTCGGAGAAGCTCGACCGCTTCATCGATGGGGCAATGAAGGCCAATCCGACGATAACGGCCGCGCAGGCCGCCTTGAAGCAGGCTCAGGCGCAGGTGCGTGCACAGCAAGGCTTCTTCTTCCCGACGATCTCGGGTTCCTACTCGCCGTCACGACAGCGCAACCCGGTGGGAACGATCTCCCCGACGCTGACCTCGGGGGAAGAGATCTTCAACCTGCATACGGCGCAACTGTCGATCAGCTACGCGCCCGACGTGTTCGGCCTGAACCGCCGCCAGGTGGAATCGCTGCAGGCACTGGAAGATGCACAACGCTTTGAAGTGGAAGCCACGTACCTGACGCTGGCCTCCAATATCGCGCTGGCCGCGATCCAGGAAGCATCGCTGCGCGCCCAGATCGACGCGCAGCAGCGCATCGTCGCGATCGAGACCAATCTGCTCACCATCCTGCAGAAGCAGTTCGCGCTAGGCTTTGTCAGCGGGCTCGACGTTGCCGCGGCGCGCACCCAGCTCGCCCAGGCGGAGCAGGCATTGCCGGGCCTGCGCAAGCAGCTGGCGATTCAACGTGACCTGCTGGCCGCGCTGGCCGGCAAGCTGCCTGCGGACCCGCTCGACGCCGAATTCACGTTTGAGGATTTCAAGCTGCCCGAAGAGCTGCCGGTGTCGCTGCCGTCGGAACTCGTGCGGCAGCGTCCGGATGTCCGCGCTGCGGAAGCGCAACTGCATTCGGCCACGGCCAACGTCGGCGTGGCCATCGCCAACATGCTGCCGCAGCTCACCATCACGGGCTCGAAGGGCGGCACGGCCACCGTGTTCAGCGAGATGTTCGCCGCCGGCAACGTGTTCTGGAGCCTGGCGGGCAACGTCGCGCAAACGTTCTTTGCCGGCGGCACGCTGCTGGCGCGCAAGCACGGCGCCGATGCCGCGGTGGTACAGGCCGAGGCCCAGTATCGCAGCACCGTCATCAATGCGTTCCAGAACGTGGCCGACACGCTGCACGCCGTCGATGCCGATGCGGATACGCTCAAGGCCGCCATCGCCTCTGAGCAGGCCGCGCAGACGACGCTCAACATCACCGAGAAGCAACTGTCGAACGGCTTCGTGAACGTGCTGGCCGTGCTCAACGCCGAGCAGGCCTACCGCACGGCCACCCAGGCCACGGCACAGGCGCAGGCCGCCCGCTATTCCGACACCGTGGCGCTCTATCAGGCCCTCGGCGGCGGCTGGTGGAACCGTCAGTCGGACGAGACGAAGGTCGGCCAGGATACGAAGGCGAATACGGACGTGGCTAAGCGCTGAGCCCGACGGGTTCGCCCGGCAGGCTCAGTACGAAGCGCGAGCCCGTTCCCTCGGCGCTCATCACCGACACCGTGCCGCCGTGCAGTTCGGCGGCCAGGCGCACGATATAAAGCCCCACGCCCGCGCCTGCGGTGCCGGTGACATTGGCACCGCGCACGTATCGCTCGAATACGTGATTCAGGTCCTTCTCGGGGATGCCGATCCCCTGGTCCGCCACGCAAACCGCGATGACGCCCGATTCCATCGTCACATCCACGCAGACGGGCGCGCCGGGCGGCGAATACTTGACGGCGTTGCCAACCAGGTTGTTGAGCGCCTGGAACAGCAAGCGGGCATCTCCGTGGAAGACTTCAGGCACCCCGTCATCCCAATGCTCGACGATCACGGCATCGGGCGAGCTTTCCCGATGCATCTCGCAGACTTCATGCACCAGCAGGTGCAGCGAAAACTCGGCGCGCTGCA
>JAFAJB010000229.1 GCA_019236395.1 Cupriavidus sp. | reverse complement strand
GGTGCGGGTTTGTCGGGGATCGGCGCGGCGCGCTACCTCAAGACCCGGCTGCCGAACAAATCCTTCGTCATCCTCGAGGCCAAGCCGCGCATGGGCGGCACCTGGGACCTGTTCCGCTACCCCGGCATCCGCTCGGACTCGGACATGTACACGCTCGGGTATCGCTTCAAGCCCTGGCGGGGCGCCAAGGCGATTGCCGATGGCCCGTCGATCCTGTCGTACATCCGAGAGACCGCCGAGGAAGCGGGCATCCCGCAGCACATTCGCTATGGACACAAGGTCGTCAGCGCGGCCTGGGACAGCACCACCGCCTGCTGGACGATCGAAGCCGAACGCACCGCCGATGGCAGCCGGGTGCGCCTTCGAGCACGTCTGCTCTACGTTTGCGCCGGCTACTACAGCTATGCCGAGGGTCATCGCCCGACCTTCCCTGGCGAGGAAATCTTCCGCGGCCACATGGTGCACCCCCAGTTCTGGGACCCATCGCTGGACTACACCGGCAAGCGCGTGGTGGTGATCGGCAGCGGCGCCACCGCCGTGACACTGGTACCGGCGATGGCGGAAAGCGCGGCCCATGTGACGATGCTGCAGCGCTCGCCAACCTATATCGTCACGCGCCCCGGCGAAGACGCGATTGCCCACAAGCTGCGGCGCATGTTGCCGGAAGGGCTGGCCTACGCGGCCACACGCTGGAAGAACGTGCTGCTCGGCATGTTCTTCTTCCAGCTTGCGCGGCGCAGGCCCGAGAAGGTCAAGACGCGGATGATCGGCATGGCGGCGGCCCAGCTCGCTCCCGACTATGACGTCGACACCCATTTCACGCCGCGCTACAAGCCGTGGGACCAGCGCGTCTGCCTGGTGCCCGATGGCGACCTGTTCCGCGAGATCCGTGACGGGCGCGCCTCGATCGTCACCGACACCATCGAACGATTTACCGAGGACGGTATCGTGCTGACCTCGGGCAAGACGCTGCCGGCCGACGTCGTGGTGGTAGCCACCGGCCTGAAGCTGAACATGCTCGGCGACATCGCCGTCACCGTGGACGGCCAGCCGCGCCGCCCGGCCGAATCGATGGCCTACAAGGGCATGATGCTCAACGACGTACCGAACCTGGTGCTGGCCTTCGGCTACACCAATGCCTCGTGGACGCTCAAGGCGGACCTGACCGCCGAGTACGTCTGCCGGCTGCTGCGCTACATGGATCGCCACGCCTACCGCTTCGCGGTGCCGCACGTCGACCCCACAGTGCGGACCATGCCGTTTCTCGACTTCACCTCCGGCTACGTGCAACGGGCCGCCAGCGTGCTGCCCCGCCAGGGTGACCGCCGCCCTTGGCGCGTGTACCAGAACTACTTCATGGATATGCTGACGATTCGCCACGGACGCATTGCCGACGGCGTGCTGCAGTTCGACAAACTCAGCGCCGCGGACTTGCCACAGGAAGAAGACACGATGGCCGAGGTGCAGCCATGAACGCCCTGCTCACGCTGGTCATTGCAATCGTCGCGCTGCTGGCGGTGCTCGGCATCGCCCTGTTCCTGTTCACGTGGCGCACGAACCGGAAGATCGAAGCGGCGCTGCCTCCCACCGGCCGATTTGTCGATGTGCCCGGCGCAACGTTGCATGTCGTCGAGCGCGGCCAGGGCCCGGCAGTGTTGCTGGTGCACGGCCTGTCCGGGCAGCTCGGCAATTTCGACTACGGCATGATCGAGCCGCTGGCACGCAACTTCCGCGTGGTGGCGATCGACCGGCCCGCCGCCGGCTACTCGACACGCGACCCCGGCGCCGCCGCCGACCTCCCCGCCCAGGCCAGCACGCTGGCCGCGCTGATCGACAAGCTCGGCCTGGACAAGCCGCTGGTGGTGGGCCACTCGCTTGGCGGCGCGATTGCGCTCGCATTGGCGACTTACCACCCCGAGCGCGTGGGCGGCCTTGCCCTGATCGCCCCGCTGACCCACCCGCCCGAGGACATTTCGCCGGTGTTCCAGGCGATGACGTTGCCACGCGCGGTGCGGCGGCTGCTGGCGTGGACGCTGCTGATTCCGATGTCGATCAGGAATCGCGAACAGGTGATGGATATCGTCTTCGGCCCCGACGCTGTGCCCAGCGACTTCCCCACGCGCGGCGGCGGCCTGCTGGCGCTGCGGCCGAGCCATTTCCTGGGGGCATCGGAAGACCTGCTCGGCGCCGCGCCAAGCCTGCCGGCGCTGCTGCCTCACTATGGAAAGCTGCGGATGCCGATCAGCATCCTCTACGGCCGCGAGGACCGCATCCTCGACTACAAGGCGAATGGCGAGGCTTTCGTGGCCAAGGTGCCCGGCGCCAGGCTGACATTGGTCTCCGGAGGGCATATGCTGCCGGTTACCGCTGTCGATACCAGTGTGGATTTCGTGCGCAGCGCGGCGCTGCAGCTGCGCGAGCCCGTAACCGCCTGATCCGTTCCCGAACAAGGAGCCCAACAATGGCCACTTCGACCGGCTTCAACCCCTACAAGCGCGACCTGCCCACCGCCTTCGATGCCATCCGCAAACTGCTGGCGGACGGCCACGATACCGAGCAGGTCTTCCGCATCATGCGGGCGCTCAATGGCCCGAGCATGCCGAAGAACTACAGCCGCCTGCTGAGCACGCCGGAAGGCCGGCGCCTTGCCTATCGGCGGGACGAACTGGCCGAACGGCTCTCCGATCCCGCGTATATCGCCAGCTTTGCGCCGGGCACGGTCGGCGCCGTGTATCGCGGCTTTCTTGAGAAGACCGGCTACAGCGCCGATGGGCTGGTCAAGGTCTCGAACCTGAACCAGGAGCCGGTGGTCGAGGACGCCTTCATGTGGTTCGGCCGGCGTACGCGCGATATCCACGACATCTGGCACGTGCTGACCGGCTACCGCGCCGACGAAAGCCTGGGCGAAGCCGCGCTGGTGGCGTTCAGCTATGCGCAGACCGGCGGCAAGGGCTGGGCCTTCATCGCCATCGCAGCCGCACTGAAAAGCTGGCGCCTGACGCGCAACCTGGCCTTCGCGCGCGCCGTGCTGGAAGGCTACCGGCTTGGCAAACGGGCGGCTTGGCTGCTGGCCGAAGACTACGACGCGCTGCTGAACGAGCCAATCGAGGCGGCCCGTGAGCGGCTCGGCATCGCCGAACCTAAGCGCTACCTGGCCTGCAACCCGGTGGCGGAGTGGACCGCCTGAACCCGCCTCCACCTGGCAACAAAAAAGCGACCGCAGCGGGTCGCTTTTTTGTTGGGCGAATGCCTGAGACGATTGGCCTCAGACGATTGGCCTCAGACGATGCGGCAGGCTTCGTCGAACGTCAGGCGCGGACCGCGCGGGAACAGCTTGTCGGCTTCGCCGTAGCCCAGGTTCACGAGGAAGTTCACCGCCCACTTGCCCTCGGGGAAGAACGTGGCGTTGACGCGGTCTGCATCGAAACCGCCCATCGGGCCGCAATCCAGGCCCAGTGCACGCGCAGCCAGGATGAAGTAGCCGCCTTGCAGCGAGCTGTTCATCATCGCGTCGCGGGCGATTTTCTCGTCATTGCCGGCGTACCACGAGCGGGCGTCGGCGTGCGGGAACAGCTTCGGCAGCTGATCGTGGAAGTTGCGATCGAACGCGATGATCGCGGTCACCGGCGCCGAACGGGTCTTGTCGACGTTGCCGGGCGACACGCACTCGACCAGGCGGGCCTTCTCGGCGGCCGACTTCACGAACACGATACGTGCCGGCGAGCTGTTGGCGGCCGTCGGGCCAAACTTCATCGCTTCGTAGATCTGCTTCAGCAGCGCATCGTCCACATGCTTGTCTTGCCACACGTTGTGGGTGCGGGCCTCGGTGAACAATTGTGCAAGCACTGCCTGATCGACGGATTTCATTGCGCGTTTCCCCGCTTCTGTGATGAAAGAAAGCGCGATTGTACCCAAGGGTGCGCGGTGCGCCCACAAGTGGTTTGATGAAGCCGTTCAATTCCGTTCGTCGGACGCGGCTGCCGGGGGCGTTCCGCTGGCGCGGCGTGTCAGCCAGAGCACACCGGCCAGGATCAGGCCGCCGCCAACGGCCTGGGTGGCGCCGATATGCTCGCCGAGCAGTGCAGCCGCAAGCACCACGGTCACCACGGGTTCCAGCGTCGACAGCATCGACGCCTTGGCGGCGCCAAGCCGTTGCAGGCCGGCGAAGAACGTCAGGATTGCGAGCACGGTCGAGATCAGTGCGATCGCCAGCAGCGCCAGCCAGCCGCCCACGCTGACCGGGAACTGCGGAGGCACGCCCGCCGCAGTACGCAGGACGCCCAGCGTCACATAGACCAACGCCGCAGCCGAGCAGATCACCGTGGTCGTTGCGATCGCATTCACGCCGGCCGTCACGCGGGCGCCCACCACGATATAGACCGAGTAGACCACTGCGGCTGCCACACCAAGCGCAATGCCCAGCGGACTCCCCTGCCCACCGCCCACGGTCAGCCCGGCGCCGACCGAGCACAGCACCAGCGCGATCACGGCCGGCGTCGTCAGACGCTCCTTCAGGAAGACCGCCGCCAGGATCGTCACGAACAGCGGATAGAGATACAGCAGC
>JAFAJB010000184.1 GCA_019236395.1 Cupriavidus sp. | reverse complement strand
CCAGTTGATGAATGCGCAGCAGGAGATCGCGGGCAATGCGCAGTCCCTCGTTGATGCGGAAGGTGCCGTCGAGATAGGGATCGTTGATGAGTCCCTTCCAGCCGACCGTCGTCCGCGGCTTCTCGAAGTAGACGCGCATCACGACCTCGAGCTCGCCAGCGAAGCGATCACGCTGCACCTTGAGCAGCTTCGCGTATTCCAGCGCCGCGCGCGTGTCGTGGATCGAACAGGGGCCGATGATGACGATCAGGCGGTCGTCCATGCCATGCAGGATGCGATGCATGGCCTGACGGGCGCCGTAGATCACGTCGGACGCAGCCTCCGAGCATGCAAACTCGCGGATCAGGTGCGCGGGCGGCAGCAGTTCCTTGAGTTCTCGAATACGCAGGTCGTCGGTGTTCTTCAGCATGATGGCTCCGGGTCTTGTGAGGTCGTAAGTCTGATCGGGATTTGCGTCGCGGCGGTGGCGGGAATAAAAAAAGCCGCCAGGGTCGCTGGCGGCTTTTTTGGTATTCAGGGTTGCTTACAGCTGTCCCTCTCTATCCGCCAGCGGTGTGAGATGCCAGAAAAAGTAAAAGTAAAACTTGGCGGACATGGCGTAAATGGATTCGGCTGTAGTCAGCTTGTGTCGGTTCTGCGGCAATGCGTGAAATTTATGCTGCGGTGCGCGATCAAAAGGCATTTTATTGCGCGGCCATAGTAAAAACCACGCAGTGCAATCGCCGCTCGCACGACAACGAAGCATCTTTATATCGCTTTTCCGGAGGGATGGCAAGCGGCCAGCCGATAGATTTAAGCAATCGCAGAGCATCCCTGCTGGCTATAGTGGATTCACAAGAGCATGTGGAGGGAGGTGTCGATCATGCCAGTCGATGAGGCAAGGCTCAATGCCTTCATGGAGAAGTTCGTCCATGACATAGGGGCGGTGATGCACGCGGCGACGGTGGTGCTGGGCGACGAGCTCGGGCTCTACAAGGCGCTGGCCGAGAAACCGATGACCGCCGACACGCTCGCGGAGAAGACGCGGACCGATCCGCGCTACATGCGCGAGTGGCTGTCGGCGCAGGCCGCCAGCGGTTATGTCGAATACCACGCGGACACCGACATGTTCTCGCTGACCGAGGAGCAGGCCCTGGCGCTGGCGCAGGAGGGGAGTCCCGCGTTCATCCCCGGTGCATTCCAGATCGCGGTGGCGCAGTTCCGCGCGATTCCGAAGATGATCGATATCTTCCGCAACGGGCGCGGGCTCGGCTGGCACGAGCATGACCCGGCGCTGTTCCATGGCACGGAGCGGTTCTTCCGGCCTGGCTATGCCGCGCATCTGGTCAGTGAATGGATTCCGTCGCTGGATGGCATGGAAGCGCGGCTCAAGGCAGGCGCCACCGTGGCCGACGTCGGCTGCGGGCACGGTGCGTCGACGATCATCATGGCGCAGGCCTATCCGGCGTCGACATTCCGCGGCTTCGACTATCACGAACCATCGATCCGCTACGCCACCGACGCCGCGCGCCGCGCTGGCGTGAGCGACCGCGTGACATTCGAAGTGGCCACGGCCAAGGACTATCCCGGTGGCGACTTCGACCTCGTGGCCGTGTTCGACTGCCTGCATGACATGGGCGATCCGGTCGGCGCGGCGCGCCATATCCGCGGAACACTCAAGCCGGACGGCTGCTGGATGATCGTCGAGCCGTTCGCCAACGACCGGCTGCAGGACAACCTCAATCCGGTCGGGCGCGTGTTCTATTCGGCGTCGACATTCATCTGCACACCGGGGTCACGGTCGCAGGAAGGAGCGATGTGCCTGGGGGCGCAGGCCGGCGAGGCACGCATGCGCGGCGTGACGGAGCGCGGTGGCTTCAGCAGGTTCCGGCGCGCGGCGCAGACGCCGTTCAACCTCGTGTACGAGGTGAAGCCGTAGGGAGGGGGGCTGATTGGTTTCTCCCTCTCCCGCGAAGCGGCAGAGGGGAGCAGGCAGTGGGTAATGGTGTTACGCGGTGCCGCCGACGGTCATGTTCTCGATCCGCAGCGTCGGCTGGCCCACGCCCACGGGCACGCTCTGGCCTTCCTTGCCGCATACGCCGACACCGGAATCCAGTCGCATGTCGTTGCCGATCATCGTCACGTCCTTGAGCGATTCCGGGCCGTTGCCGACCAGCGTTGCGCCCTTGACCGGGTACGTGATCTTGCCATCCTCGATCATGTAGGCCTCGCTGGCCGAGAACACGAACTTGCCGTTGGTGATGTCGACCTGGCCGCCGCTGAAGTTCACGGCATAGAGGCCACGCTTGACGCTGGAGATGATCTCCTGCGGATCGCGGTCACCGTTGAGCATGTAGGTGTTGGTCATGCGCGGCATCGGCAGCGCGGCATAGCTTTCGCGGCGTGCGTTGCCCGTCACCGGCATCTTCATCAGGCGCGCGTTGAGCGTGTCCTGGATATACCCGCGCAGGATGCCGTCCTCGATCAGCGTGGTGCACTGCGTCGGGTTGCCTTCATCGTCGAGGTTCAGCGAACCGCGGCGATTGGCGAGCGTGCCGTCATCAACCACGGTCACGCCACGGGCGGCCACGCGCTCGCCCATGCGGCCGGCGAAGGCTGACGAACCCTTGCGGTTGAAGTCGCCCTCGAGGCCGTGGCCCACGGCTTCGTGCAGCAGCACGCCGGGCCAGCCAGGGCCCAGCACCACGGTCATCGCGCCGGCCGGGGCGGGGCGCGCTTCCAGGTTGACCAGCGCCGACGAGACCGCTTCATCCACGTACTTGCGCAGCAGTTCGTCGGTGAAATAGCCGTATGCATAGCGGCCGCCGCCACCCGAGGAACCCATCTCGCGCCGGCCATTATGTTCGGCGATGACGGTCACCGAGACACGCACCAGCGGGCGCACGTCGGCGGCGATCACGCCGTCGCTGCGTGCGACCAGCACCACGTCGTACTCGCCCGCCAGGCCGGCCATGACCTGCACCACGCGCGGGTCCTTGGCGCGTGCCATCTTCTCGACCTTCTCGAGCAGCGCCACCTTTTCGGTGGCGGTCATCGAGTCCAGTGGATCGTTCGGCGCGTAGAGATTGCGTCCCGCGTGCGATTCGAGCGATCCGGCCACCTTGATACGGCCATTGCCGCTCTTGCCGATCGTGCGCGTGGCCGCGGCGGCCTGGGCCAATGCGGGCAGGCTGATGTCGTCAGAATAGGCAAACGCGGTCTTGTCACCCGAGACCGCGCGCACGCCCACGCCCTGGTCGATGCTGAAGCTGCCCGACTTGACGATACCTTCCTCAAGGCTCCAGGCCTCGTTGCGGGTGTGCTGGAAATAGAGGTCGGCGTAGTCGACCTTGTGCGTGAAGATGTCGGCCAGCACGCGCTGGAGCTTGGCTTCATCGAGCCCGTACGGCGCCAGCAGCAGTTGCTGGGCGGTGGCCAGGTTGCGGATTCCGAGATCGCCGGCGTTCATGATTGTCCTTTTCGATACCCCGTGGCGGTCTGCCACGGCGGCCTGCAATGTGAATTTCCGTCAATCCTACAGCACGCGGTGGCGTAGTGCCGGCAGGTTCTGACGCACTTCGGCAAGACGCGCCGGGTCGACCACGCCCGACACCACGCCTTCGCCTTCGGGCAAGACGCCCATCAATTCGCCCCACGGGTCCACCAGCATCGAGTGGCCCCAGGTGCGCCGGCCGTTTTCATGCTTGCCGCCCTGTGCGGCTGCCAGCACATAGCACTGGTTCTCGATGGCGCGGGCACGCAGCAGGATTTCCCAGTGGGCCTGGCCCGTGGTGAAGGTGAAGGCCGCCGGCATCAGGATCAGGCTGACATCCGATTTTGCCGCCAGCCCGCGATAGAGTTCGGGGAAGCGCAGGTCGTAGCAGACCGACATCGCCACACGGCCGCAAGGCGCATCGAAGGCCACCGGGTTGTTGCCGGCCAGGATCGTGCGCGATTCGTCGTAGCTTTCGTTGCCCTTGGTGAATCCGAACAGGTGGATCTTGTCGTATCGCGCCACACGCTGGCCGTGGGGGTTGAACGCAAGCGAGGTGTTGTGGACGCGCCCCTCGTCGCCGCACCACATCGGCAGCGTGCCGCCGACAAGCCAGATCTGGTAGCGCAGCGCCGCGTCGGCCAGGAAGCTCTGGACCGGGCCGTCGCCATCCTGTTCGCGAATGGCCACCTTGTCGGTTTCCTGGCGGCCCATCATGCAGAAGTACTCGGGCAGCAGCACCAGTTCGGCGCCGCCGGCTGCGGCTTCAGCGATCAGTGTATCGGCCCGGGCCAGGTTTTCGTCGAGCGACGTGCCGGTGACGGTCTGGATAGCGGCAACGCGCATTGGAGTGGTAGCGGTCATCATGGCTTCCCTTGGCTCTTGGGCGGGGGCGGGGCGCTTCAACGCGGATAGACGCTGGAACGGTCCTGGATCGGCGGATGCGCCGTATTGTCCTCCACTTTGGTGACCTTGGGGTCGGCCCACGATCCCGACACGCTGTAGTGCTGCGTGAAGACCTTCGAGACCTCGTCGGCAAACATCAATTGCGCGGCCAGCGTGCCGATGCCCAGCACCGGATTGATGAACGCAGCCGCCACCGACGTGGTGGTGGCGTTGATGCGCGGCGTCACGGCCACCTCCAGATCCTGCGTCTCATGGAGCAGGTCGGCCGTACCCGACATCGAGGCCATGACCTGGTTGCTCTTGAACTTGAACGCCTCGATCTTTCCGACGCCATTCTCGATCGTGCCCGTGCCGTTGAGGCTGTCGAACACAAGCCCGCGGCTGGACAGCGAGCGGAAGTCGAGCGTGGCGAAGCGCAGCAGGCTTTGCAGGCTCAGCACGCCGAGCAGTCGCGCGGCGCCGGGATCGACGCTGAGGATCTGGCCGTTCTCAAGATTCAGCGACAGGCGCCCCGACAGCGTCGGGTAGTCGATCGACATCGGCGAGCCGCGCCATGCAATGCGGCCTTCGAACGTGCCCTTGCCGTCGCGTAGCGTGTGGGGCAGGCCCATGCGTTCGAGCACGTCGCCCGCATTGCGGATGTCGAGCTTGAAGTTCAGCAGCGTACGGCGCGCTTCCGAAGGCGATGCGTTGCCGCGCGCGGCCGCCTCGCGCAGCCGGCGCGGCAGGCGCCAGCTGCCGTTGCCGGTCAGCGTGGCGCCAGGTTGCTCGATGGTCAGGCTGTCGAGCGTCCAGACCGGCTGGTCGTCGTCATGGCTCGTATGGGCCTTGACCTCGAGCTTGCCGAAGTCGCGGCCGTGCAGCACGAACCTGTCGACGATCAGGTCGAGTGCCGGCATCTCCTCGATGCTGCGCGTGATCGCCTCGGTCATGTGACCGTCATCGGTGGCGTCCGGGATGTCCAGGTGCGACAGTCGCACGGTCAGCATGCCGGAAGGATTGCTCGCGTTGCGGCGCCACTGACCGGTGCCGGTGATCTGGCGCGAGTTCAGTTGCATGTTCCAGCCGTCGCCGCGTTCGTGGTTGGCGTCGAGCAATACATCATCGAGACTGCGGCCGAACGCGTCGAGCGCCTTGGCACGTACCGTCACGCGATCGGGCAGGAAGGGCGACGAGCGGTCGACGTCGCCGCCGGGTTTGTCGCCGCCCTTGTCGCCTGGCGTGCTGAGCAGGGAGCGCCAGGCATCGACGTCGAACCGCTCGGCGGTCAGCGCCGCAGTGATGCCGGCCGCCGGCTGCGGTGCGGGTTGCCCGAGCCCGATGCCGCCGGCGATCACTTCCACAGCGTCGCCGCCACGGCGCAACACATAGCGCGCGCTGGCGTTGTTGCCAAGCTGCACGACGACGTCGTCCAGACCCGCGCGGCCCGGTGCCGTGGAGGGCCGCAGATCGAAGCGCAGTGGCATCTCCTGTGCGGCAGTCTTGCCGAGCGGGGCGGGCAGGTCCAGCGCCATGCCGGCCAGGTTCGATGCCACTTCGACCTGCAGATGCCCGTCGCGCACGCCGACCACAGCGTTATAGGCAGCCGCGCCATCCACGCGGCTGCCGAGCGCGGCCATCGGCGTGCCGAGTGCATCGCGCAGACCCTGTGCCGTGGCCGTGCCGGTGATCGCCACGCGCGTGGTGCCGTCCGTCTGCGTGCCGCCGCTCAGGCGGGTTTCGGCACCGAGAAAGCGGCCGCGCACGTTGTCGAGCCGGAAGCCGTGCTCGTCGAAGGCCACGGCGCCGGTGGCGCCATACAGCGTGGGTACTTCGGGGAACAGCGATACGTCGTTGCCGGGGAAGCGGAACTCGCCATTGACCTTCGAGCCGGCCGCGTGATTCAGGGGCAGATCCAGCTTGAGCTTGAGCTCGCCGTTTCCGGGGGCGCGCGCGTTCTCGGTGACGTTGGCGGTCCAGCCCTTGACCGGGCTCGTGGCGACATAGCGCAGGAAGCTCTGCACCGAGCCGCTCGCGCTGCCGTCGACCAACAGGTGGCCGTGGTCGCCCATATCGTCGATGCGGCCGTTGACGTCGTGGAGCGTTACGCCGTGGATGCCGCTGACGCTGGCGCGCTTTGCCAGGAACGACATGCTGCCGCGCTCGAACGTCACCATGCCTTCGATGTCGGTGAAGTCGGGCCATGCCGTGCCGGCGTTCTCCTTGCCGCCGCCGCCATTGGGGCCATTGGGGCCGACTTCATCCGGCGCGATCTGGTAGCTCACATTGCGCACGGGCACTTCCACACGGAAGTCCCCAGCCTTGGCAAACGGCGGATGGAACGGGAAGTGGGTCAGGTCCCCCTTGACCAGGAAGCTGACGTCATGGGCTTCGCCGCCGACCAGTGCGCCGGACAGATAGTGACGCGTGGCAGGCAGTGTCAACGGCATGTAGCGCGGCACGCGACTGGCCCGCGCGCGCTCGAGTTCTCCGGAGAGGTCGGCGATGCCGGCCTCGCTGTCGCCGCCTTGCCGCCATGTGCCGCGCACGGTGCCGGCGGTGTCGGCGTTGGCGAACTGGATGCCGCCCGTGCGCACCACGAGCTTGCCGCCTTCGTGCGTCCAGCGCACTTCGCCGCGCAACGTATCGAAAGGCACGCGCGGGTCCTCGAATACGCCCGGGAAGCTCAGTGCCGCGCCATTGCTGTCCACGCGTGCCACGCCTTGCTTGTCGTCGAAGCTGAAGGTGCCCGAGAGCTGGCTGAAGCCCGGTGTGCCAGTGTGCGGCTCGCCGTTGGCGTCCGTTGCCGGCACCGCGGGCTGGCTGTTGACCGAGACATTGCGTAGCGTCGCCTGCACGCTGTAGTGCTGGGCGCCGGGGCTGCGTGACAGCAGGCCAGCACGGTCACGCGACCACTTCACGTCGAGATTGTCGATATGGCCAGCCGGCTGCAGCGCGCGGAGCCGACGCAGCACGGCGGTGTCCAGCGGCATCGAGGTGGCCAGCGCGCGCAGCGTGTTGAGATCGAAGGTGGGCGCGCGCAGTGCGAACTTGCGCAACTCGCCTGCGTTGTCGCGCGTCCAGTCGATGGTCACCTTGCGCATGCCTTCGCGCCACGATGCATCGGCGGCGGATGGCGGACCGGCCTGAGGCTCCGCCTGCCAGAGCAGCGTGTCGATGGTCAGCTGGTGGTTGCCGGCGTGATCGCTCTTGTGCAGCAGCAGCGCCTGCGCGTTGGCCAGCTTGAGCGGTTCGGGCGCCCCGGCCAGTTGCAGGTCGACACCCGACGCCCGCAGGCGCATCTGGCTGCGTGTCAGGTTCCCGCTGCGGAAGTCGACCGAGCCGTCGGCGCTGAACACGCCGCTTTGCACGCTGCTGAAAATGGCCAGATAGCGCTGTACCACCGGCAACTGCAACTGGTTGAGCGCCCAGCTGGCCTGGCCGGTCCAGTGCTGCCAGTCGCCGGCACCGTGCAGGTAGTCATGGCGCAGGTCGGCCTGGAACACCATCGGGCGCGGCGCCAGCGCGGCACTGCGTGCCTCCAGCCGCACCGTGTGCACGGCACCGTTGCGCTTGGCGGTGAAGTGGATATCGGCCACGTCGAGCTGTGGCAGGTGGGCTTTCTCGTCAAGCCAGCGCAGGTTGCCGCTGACCAGCTCGATATGGCCCTGGGACAGCAGCCAGTGCAGGAATGGGTCGTCCTGGGCCCCGGTC
>JAFAJB010000126.1 GCA_019236395.1 Cupriavidus sp. | reverse complement strand
TCGGGGTGGTTTGTGTCTAAGTGACTGTCGGATGTCAAATCCGACGCGGATATCGACAGGAGACAGGGATGAGGGGCGCCCACAAGTGGGTCCTGGCGGGAGTGGCGGGGGCGGCGCTGATGCTGGCTGGCTGCACGACTTATCCCGGGTATGACACCGCCCCTGGCTACGACGCCAATTACCCGTTGGGCGATTTCGGCCCGGTCTATGGCGGATACCCCGGCTACGACTATGACTATGCGTACCCATACTGGTACGGATATCCCTACTGGTACGGCAACGGATACCCCTACTGGCCCGCGTACTGGCCGGTCTACGGTGGCGGAGTGTTCTTCGGAAGCTTCTGGTACGGGTGCTGCCACAACCAGTACTACTACCACCATTACGGCTGGTACGGGCACGGGTACCGTGGGTACTACGGTTATCGTGGCTACGGTTGGCGTGGCTACGGGTATCGTGGCTACGCGTATCGCGGCTCCCCCGGCTATGCCGGCTTCCAGGGCGCCCCTGGTTTCCAGGGAGCTGGCGGATTTCATGGATGGAACGGCGGCGGCCGCGGTGGTCGTAGCGGCGGCGGTGGACATGGCGGCGGGCATCGTTGAGAGAGCCGCCGTCCCGGCCACTGGCAAGCGCGTCGCATGCGCACTACCATCAGAAGGCCACCAGTGTTTGTGGCGATACACACCGCGCCACACCTGATGTCTCACTCAAATGGAGTTGATGACATGAGCAAGCCCGATTCCGCAAAGGTCCCCGCTTCTTCGACCAGTAAGAAGGACAAGGGCGACGAGAAGGTCCTCGACCAGGAACTGGACGAGGCCCTGCGTGAGACGTTCCCGGCCAGTGATCCGATTGCAGTGCACCCTGTGCCGCACAAGCCCGCCCGTGGCGGGAAGGACGGCAAGGGCAGCAAGGGGTAGGCGGGTTACGGAAGCTGGCGCAGCTGCCCGATGACGGACATCAGCCGTCCATGCGCGACGGTGACTGCCGTCTCGTCCTGTAGCGCTTCCTGATAACGCTTGCGGAAATCCACATCGCCGCGCTCGCTGAACAGCTTCTGCGCGGCGCCGGCCACGGCGCGGCACGTGTCGTCGTGATGCTCGTCGCCATCGAGTTCTTCGTCGATCTCGATGATCAGTCTCGATAGCGGATCGAGCCAGCGGAAGAATGATTCCTCGGTCACGAGCTGCACGAACTGGCCTGCGGGAATCGGACCGTGCAGCCGTTCATATTGGCCACGGTCATATCCAATGACTTCCTTGTGAACCTGGAGCAGCGCCGCGCGCAATGCTTGGAGCCCCGAGCGGCGGGTTTCCTGGATCGCAAGGAACTGTTCGCTGGGCATGCCCATCTCCACTTTCCTGTTCATGAGCAGGCTGAATCGACATGGTCATCTGCGGTGTCCTCCCGGGGGCCACCAGTGCCTGCCCGCTGTTATATCGGGCACACACGTTCACGCTCGATGGCGCGCACGGTGCGAAGTCAGTATAGGCAGGAGGGCAGGCGCGATCTAGCGCGGACGCCTAGCGAAATACCCGTAGCGAAATACCCGTATTGCGGCCCCGCCGCAAAGCATGCCGGTCATGCAGGGCGCGCCCTCGCCGTGCAGCGGGCATTGCACTGCGGCATCGATCCGCAGGCACGGCGGGGCGATGGGGGCGTTACTTCTGCGGGGGCAGGTTCTGCAGAAGTTCCACGAGGTAGCTCTTCCAGACCTCGGGGTGCTGCAACGTCTGATGCCCGTACGTGTGTTCGCTCTCGGGCATCTCCACGAACTTGGCCTTCGGCACCTTGGGCACGGTACGTTGCATGACGCCAAGGTCCACGGCATTGATCATGTCGTCCGCGAAGTTCACTGCATACAGTGGCGCGCGGATCTTGCCGAGCTCGGGCTCGGGGTTGTAGTCCCATGACGATTCAAACCAGTACAGGTAGTCGTTGGCATCCACGCGGCGGCTCTCGGACACGGTCCGGTCCATGTACTGGTTGACCTGGTCGCGCGTTGGCGCGGCCTTCTGCAGCGTGGCCGCGCTCTGCGTTATCAACGAGAACAGGGGCACGGTGTGGGTCCAGTGCTTCGGCTGGTGCGTGTAGTTGCCTCCGTTCCAGTCGGGGTCATTGCGGATGGCCTCGATCAGCATGCGGCGCCACAACCAGTTGCGGCCTGACATTGCCACGGGCTGGCTGGCGATCGGCATCAGCGCATCCATCATGTCCGGATGACGCTCGCCCCAGACCCACGTCTGCATGCCGCCCATCGACGTGCCGAGTACCAGCCGCAGATGATCGACCTTGAGTCCTTCGGTCAGCAGCCGGTAGTGGCCTTCGACCACGTCGTTGTAGCCGTAGCGCGGGAACGTGGCGCGCATGCCGTCGCTGGGCTTGCTCGATCCGCCACGGCCAATGCCGTCCGGCATGATGATGTAGTAGCGCGATGCATCGAGCGGCTGTCCTGCCGCGAACAGTTCCTTCTGCATCAGCGGCGTCAGGTATGCGCTGCCGGTGCCGGTGGTGCCGTGAAGTAGCAGGACGGCGTTGTTGACCTTGCCGTCCGCGCCGCGCGTGGGCGTGCCAAGCGTGGCGTAGTGGAGCTTGACGGTCGGCAGCGTTTGTCCGTTCTGGAAGTGGAAGTCGTGCGCTTCGAAGTCGCCCTCCTTCGGCTGCATCGAGGGTGCCTGGGTTTGCGCGTATGCCATGCCGCAGGTCAATGCGGCCGCCATGGCGAAGCCTCGGACAGTGATCGCCATCTTGTTCTTCATCGACGTCTCCCTTGTTGTGGTTCGAGTACGCGCGATCATACGCGCGGCGGGAGATGTTTGCCGATCAGGCCAGCGCCGCGGCGCGCCATGCGCCAGGCGGCTTGCCGAAGCGGCGGGAGAAGGCGCGAGTGAAGGTGGTCTGGTCGGGGTAGCCGACGCCGTTTGCGATCTCGGCCAGCGGCATCGTGCCGGACATCAGCCATTGCACGGCCTGGTCGAGCCGCAGGCGTGTCTGGTAGCCGTGAGGCGTGTCGCCAAAGGCCTCGCAGAACAGCGTGTGGAAGCGGCGCGGGCCCCAGCCGATGCGGGCGGCGAGCTGCTCGACCCGTAATGGCGACGCCAGGTTGGCACGCATGTAGGCATCGATGGCCATCACCGGAAAGTGCGCGGCATCGTCGTGCGCGTCTTCCAGGCCGAGTGTCGATGCCAGTCCGCATGCCAGCGCGGCCGCGCGTTGCCAGGCGTGTTGCGGTGGCTTGGCATCGCATGGATGGCGCGTTGCCAGTGCGCGTACACGCGTCGCAAAACCTGTGTCGATCGCGAACGTGCGCGGCCGCGCCATCAGCCGCGCCGGCAGCGCTACGGAGCTGGCGGGAAAGTCCGCAACGAGCTGAAGGTTGCTGGTCAACCCGGCGCACACATGATGCGCGCCAGCGGGTACCACGAGCCCGTGTTCGCCATCGACCCGATAGGCATGTCCATCGATCTCGAGTTCGATCGCGCCATCCACGCCGAAGAGCAACTGGTGGTAGTCGTGCGCATGGCCAAACGGCCGCGGCGAATAGCGGCGCGGCTCCACCAGCGGTGCGGAGTGTTCAACGAGCTTCGGCATGTCGCGTTTTGCCTTGCGTCTGGCAGAGCCACACGCCGATGCCGGCCACGGCCATGCCAAGCCACTGGAGCGGGGCGAGCCGGTCCCCAAACAGAAGGGCTGCCTGCACGGCGGCCAGCGGCGGAGCCAGGAACATCAATGCGGCCGCATTGGCGGCCTGGCCACGGCGAACCAGGCCCAGCAGCAGCCACGTGCCCAACCCGGACAGCACGAATGCGGCCCAGGCCAGCGACGCCCACAGCGTCACGCCCGATTCCCAACGCAGTGCGCCTGCACCACCGGTGGCGATGACGAGCACGCCGGCCACCAGCATGGCGCCAATGTTCTGCCATGCCGAGCTGGCGCGGATGTCCGCCCTGGAGATCGAGGTCTTTTGCAGAAGGGTTCCCATCGTGATGGAGAGGATGGCAAGCACGCCGGTCAGCACGATCCATGGCGACACCGCGTGCGGCGCGCCGGCCTGCATGGCCGGCAATACCACCAGAGCCACGCCGAGCGCGCCCAGCGCGAGCCCACGCCACGTGCGAGAGGAAGGTAGCTCCTTTAGCAGGGGAATGGCAAGCAGCGCGGTCAGCAGCGGCTGCAGGGCCCCCAGCAGCGCCATGATCGATGGAGACAGGCCATGCGCCACCGCGCCGTAGCCCGCACAGAGGTAGATGCCCTGCATCAGCGCGCCAGCCAGCAGGTGGCGCGGCGCCTGGGCGAGTGGTGGCCAGTCAGCGCGGCCGGCCGCCGCCGCGGTGGCAAACATCAGCGCGGCCAGCGCAAAGCGCGCGAGCAGGAACAGGTTGCTGTCGGCCACCGGAACGACGGCCTTGCCGACGATGAATCCGGTCGACCAGATCAGGACAAAAGCCGTGGCGGGAAGCCAGGCCGGAAGGGGGCGCGACATCGTTTCGATACCGGGTAGGGCCTTGTTATGGCCGGAGTACGGGAAATTGTCCGGGAGACTATCGCGACCCGTAGTCCGTTGTCTTGGCAAATCCTGCACTGCCTGCATTCGGGGCGTGCGGCGGACGGCGGTGCCAGCGTGGCCCCGTATTTTGTCATGCGCGGCTTTCGGGTAAGGTGGCGCATCGAGCGCCCCATCCTGCAAGAACCTGCTGTCGCCCCACCATGCCCCCAACAATGCCCACGAACCGGCTCCCACAACGCCTGATCGACGAACTGGCCCTCGTGCCACACCCGGAGGGTGGTTTCTATCGCGAAACCTACCGGGACCCGGCCCGTATAAAACGGGTGACTGACGGCGCCGAACGGTCGGCATCCACGACCATCTACTACCTTCTGTGCGATGGGGCATATTCGGCCTGGCATCGCATCCAGTCCGACGAGGGGTGGCATTTTTACGCCGGCGATGTGCTCATTGTGCATGTGCTGACACCTGATGGCGCGATGGTCACCCATCGGCTCGGCAACCCGCTTTGCCAGCCGGGGACGGTTTTCCAGGCAGTCGTGCCGGCCGGCTGCTGGTTCGCGGCGGAACGGGCGGCCGGGGCGTCGGGCTACGCGCTGGCCGGATGCACGGTGGCTCCGGGTTTCGAGTTCAGCGAGTTCGAACTGGCGGATCGCGCCGAGGTGGCCCGGCTGGCGTCATCCAACCCGGCTCATGCCGCGTTGATCACGCGGCTGGGCAAGGTCTGAAGCTGTCGTAGCCAGGCCGAGCATGCCGACGAGCACCCAGGCCGCTCAGGCACGCAACAACGGGAAATCCCCCAGGGTTTCCGATCGACCAACGAGACTACTTCGTCATGCATGCACGGAACGCTGTACTGATGGCAGTCCTTTTTTGCGCCACAAGCGCCACAAGCATCATGAGCGCCATGGCGGCAACCCGGTGCGATGGCCCCGATCGCAAGGTGGTGTATCTCGACGACGGCGTGGCGTGCCCAGCCGGATACCGCAACCTTGGTGAGCCGGGCGGCACGCTTTCGGTCGTCGGCAAGGCACCTTCCGTCAAGCAGCAGGAAGACGCGTACCTGCGGCGCGTGGACGCCGAAATGCGGCAGACTCAGCAGACCGGCGCCCGCGAGCAGCAGATGTCGGTGACCGCGGAGAACAACCGTCGCGCCAACTGCGCAATGTTGTTCAATCAGCTTCGGCAGAACGATTTCGCCATGCGTCAGGGCAATGCCTGGGACAACATGGGGCAACTCAAGGCCAACCGGCAGGCCATCATGAACCAGCAGGGGCAGCTCGGCTGCTAGTGGAGGGCGCTGCACCGATCGGCATCGCGGCCCCCGGACCAACCCTGCCCCCCCAATCTTTTCCTTGACACAGGACAACCTGTCTCCGACACTTGCGCAAACTATGCGGTGATTAGTTTGTGGCCGGGCAGGATCAACTTCCGGCCTGAAGAAACCCAATGGAGACACGGAAAGGTTCTGCATGCGCACACTTCTCAACGCCGTTCGCCCAGTTCTGTTCGACTCGCTGGGTGTCATCGTGTTTGCGGTCCTGTTCGCCATGCAAGTGGACACGCTGGTGGCCACGGCAGCCGGTGTGGCCGTTGCTGTCGCGGTGGTGCTTGGGGCGAAGCTGCGCGGCGAGCCGATTGCGGCGCTGCAATGGATTAGCCTGATCAGCGTGCTGGTGTCTGCCGCTGCAACGATGCTGACCAACGATCCGCGCTACGTGATGGGCAAGCCGAGCGTGCTGTATGCACTGGTCGGCGTCGTGATGCTGCGTGGCGGATGGATGCACCGATATGTGCCGCCGATCGCGCGCGAACGTATGGGCGATCTGCTGACGCGCTACGGCTACCTGTGGGCCGCGCTGATGCTCGTCACGGCTGCGCTGAACCTGCTGGTGGCAGTGGCGTTCACGGCATGGTGGCCGCTTTTTATCGGTGTCTTCCCGCTGGTGTCGAAGCTGGTGCTGTTCGCGATCCAGTTCGCGCAAATGAAGCTGACCGCGCGCAGGATGGGCATTGCGCAGGCTCAGGTCGGCGGCGAGGGAGCCGCCTGACCGGCTTCAGGGTTCGACGTGAACCCCGCATCGGCTCGCGATGTCCAGCAGTTTCGGAACGTCAGGTGGGCCCGGTGCGATTTCCTCATCAATCGTGTGGAACAGGCTGGCCGCATTGCCGTCGTGGCTGGTGATCGAGAGCATCTCGCCACCCTCGGCGCCAAACTTGAAACTGTGGAGCGTGCCGGCGGGCACGTGCACCAGCGTGCCACGCGTGGCGGTCGCGGTCATGTTTTCGTAGCTGATCTCCACGCTGCCGCTCAGGACGAAGAAAGTCTCGTCCCAGTCGTGGCTATGGGGAGGCGGGCCACTGCCCTCGTGGCCTTGCTGGAAGAAGATCTCATAGCCTTGTGTGGCCGACTTCGAGGCCAGCACCGTGATCTTTTCGCCCATT
>JAFAJB010000085.1 GCA_019236395.1 Cupriavidus sp. | reverse complement strand
ACCGACACCGTGATCGACGTGCGGCCGGTCTTGACGATGTCGGCATAGAAGCTGACCAGATCGCCAACAAACACCGGGTACTTGAACAGGAACGAATTCACCGCCACGGTGGCCACGCGACCTTGCGCGCGTTCCACGGCGGGGATCGATCCGGCCATGTCGACCTGCGACATGATCCATCCTCCGAATACATCGCCATGCACATTGGCGTCGGCCGGCATCGGTACCACGCGCAATGCGGGGTTCTTGCCGGGAGGAAGTTCGGAGATGGGGCTGGAAGCGGTCATGGCGGGTCTTTCCGGGGCGGACGAAGCGGTGGCCTGCCGGGTTGTCGGATCTCTGCGACAATCGCGGCATTGGCCCGAATTCTAACGTATGCGCCGCTATTCCACGACCGCCGAGCCCGCCCCCGCCGAGCCGGCCAATTCGCTGTTCCAGGGCGCCGGAGCACGGCGCAGCGACTGGCAGACCGTCCGCAACCTGCTGCCTTACGTCTGGCACTACAAGTGGCGCGTGATGCTGGCGCTGACCTTCCTGGTGGCCGCCAAGGTGGCCAACCTCGGGGTGCCGGTGCTGATGAAGAAGCTGGTCGACAGCATGAACATCGCGCCGGGCAATCCGGCGGCGTTGCTGGTCGTGCCGGTCGGGCTGATCGTCGGCTACGGCATGCTCCGGCTCTCGGGCACGCTGTTCACCGAGTTGCGCGAGATTCTCTTTTCAAAGGTCACGCAGAGCGCCGTGCGCGAGATCGCGCTGCAGGTGTTCCGGCATCTGCATGCGCTGTCGTTGCGCTTCCACCTGGAGCGGCAGACCGGCGGCATGAGCCGCGACATCGAACGCGGCACGCGCGGCATCCAGTCACTGATTTCCTATTCGCTGTACAGCATCCTGCCCACGCTGGTGGAGATGTCGCTCGTGATCGGCTTCTTCGTGGTGCGCTACGACATCTGGTTCGCCGCGATCACGGTCTGCGCGCTGGCTGGCTACATCGTGTTCACGATCGTCGTCACCGAATGGCGCACGCACTTCCGGCGCAAGATGAACGAGCTCGACTCGCGCGCCAACCAGAAGGCGATCGATTCGCTGCTGAACTTCGAGACCGTGAAGTACTTCGGCAATGAGGAGTACGAAGCCCGCCGCTACGACGAGAACCTGCGCACCTATCGCACCGCGGCGATCCGCTCGCAGAACTCGCTGTCGCTGCTCAACTTCGGCCAGCAGGCGATCATCGCCGTGGGCCTGATCCTGATCCTCTGGCGCGCCACGGTGGGCGTTGCCGCCGGCAAGCTCACGCTTGGCGACCTGGTGCTGGTCAACACGCTGATGATCCAGCTTTATATCCCGCTCAACTTCCTGGGTGTGATCTATCGCGAGATCAAGCAGGCCACCACCGACATGGACCGCATGTTCGTGCTGCTTGGCACGCAGCAGGAGGTGGCCGATGCCCCGGATGCGCCCGCGCTACGCGTCAACGGCGCCGAGGTGCGCTTCCGTCATGTCGGTTTCGGCTATGAGAGTAACCGCGTGATTCTCGACGACGTCGATTTCACGATTGCGGCGGGCACGACGACGGCCGTGGTCGGCCACAGCGGTTCGGGGAAGTCGACGCTCGCGCGGCTGCTGTTCCGCTTCTATGACGTCACGCAGGGCGACATCGAGGTCGACGGGCAGGATATCCGCCGCGTGCGTCAGGTCAGCCTGCGCGCGTCGATCGGCATCGTGCCGCAGGACACCGTGCTGTTCAACGACAGCATCTACTACAACATCGCCTATGGCCGCCCGGAGGCCACGCATGATGAAGTCATCGCCGCCGCACGTGCCGCGCAGATCGACAGCTTCATCCGCGAGCTGCCGCAGGGCTACGACACGCCGGTGGGCGAGCGCGGCCTGAAGCTGTCGGGCGGCGAAAAGCAGCGCGTGGCCATCGCGCGCACGTTGCTGAAGAACCCGCCGATCCTGGTGTTCGACGAAGCCACGTCGGCGCTCGACTCGCGTACCGAGCAGGCGATCCAGGCCGAGCTGATGCGGCTGGCGCAGAACCGCACCACGCTGCTGATCGCGCATCGGCTTTCGACCGTGGTCCACGCGGACCAGATCCTGGTCATGGATCGCGGCCGCATCATCGAACGCGGCACCCATGCCGAACTCATGCGCGCGAACGGCCACTATGCGGAGATGTGGCAGATCCAGGCGCGCAACGCCGCCAAGGGCACGCCCGATGCGGATGCGCTGGCGATCGACGTGGGTGATGCCACGCAGGATGCCTAAGGGCGACGCCTGGGCACGGCCGGGTCGACTGTCATGTCCCCGCAACCGGCATAGGCAATCTACGAGGTGGATTGCCGGCATGACGAACCCACGAACAGGTGTGTAAGGAAATTCCAGTTTCTGAGTCCAGACAAGAAGCCACTCACATTGGACGGAAGGCGATTGCTCGCGTTTGAACCTCCTGCCTAGATTCCGGATGAGGGAGTCGTCGCTTTGGCGACTCCACATACTGGAGGTTCATGATCATGCAAGTGAAAAGCCTGATGTTGCAGCGCGCGGCAATTTCGTCTGCGGCGCTGTTCCTGTTGCTATCCGGTGGTGTGAATGCGGCGGAGTCCATCCCGACCGAACCTGGCGAGTGCCGCAAGATCGAGCCGTGGGACGGGGCAAGTGGCAAGCAGTATCCGGCGGGAAGTTGCGTGAGCTACGGCAAGTACATCTGGACGAACGACGAGCATGCCGGTGCGAACCAGCGTCCCGGCCGTCGCGACTGGCTCTGGGAGAAGATTGGCGATTACATTCCGCCGGGCGGTCTGCAAGATCTGGTCGTAAGCGTATCCGCCGGTTCGACGCTGCCGCAGCCGACGGTCTATGTCGTCAATAGGACCGGCGCCGAGGGAGGCAGCAGCATCGTCTTCGCTGAACTGCCCACCAATACGACGCGCAAATTCAAGTATGTGCCACGTGCCGGCGTGGAGGGAGAGGTCACCAGGCTCAAGGTATTGGCCGAGAAGGTGGGAGGGGGCGGCTATGTCTACCCGCTATGGCTGCGTGCCCAGCGCAATGCCACTGGCACCGGTCTCGAAGGTGTGCGCGTACCCATCGACGCCACTGGCGGCAGCCCTGGTGCGGGCGCGCTGATCGTCTGGTACGAGCCGGGCGACAACGCGGGGCTAGAGGCTGGCCAACGTTACCGGACCAAGCCCGGTACACGACTCAAGATGCAGGTGATTGGCGCGGATATGCAGGGCCACCCGGTACTGGATACCTTCCGGCTTGCTGTGGATATCGTGGCCCGGTAAGCGGCCATGCGAAGCGCTCTTGCTGGATGCCGGCCACGCCGGCGCGCTACGCGTAATCCAGCGGCAGCGCCGTCGTGTACTTGATCTGCTCCATCGCGAAGCTCGAACTCACGTCCGCAAGCTCCGCGCCCTGGATCAGCTTTTTGTACACGGCGTCATAGGCGGCGATATCGGGTACCACCACCCGTAGCAGGTAGTCGGTATCGCCCGCCATCCGATAGAACTCGGTGACTTCCGGAATCGACGCCACCAGCCCGTGGAATGTCTTGAGCCATTTCACGTTGTGCTGGTTGGTGCGGACCGAGACGAAGACGGTCACGCCGACGTTCAGCTTGGCAGGATCGAGCAGCGCCACGCGCTTGCGGATGATGCCGGACTCTTCCAGCTTCTGTACCCGGCGCCAGCAGGGCGTCGATGTCAGGCCGACCTGTTCGCCGATTTCAGCGACGGGCACGGTGGCATCTTCCTGCAGGATGCCGAGGATCTGGCGGTCAAATCGGTCAAGGCGTTCCATGGGGTCTCGCAATCAAAGGGATGGGGGTGTGCTGGACACCCGCCACCCAGGCGGTGCGAGTGTCAGCTTGTGACGGTGTCCACCAGCAGGTTGACGCCGGTGGAGATGCGGCTTTGTTCCACACCGTAGATGTGGAGCGATACGGCCACTGAATCGCTGGCGTTGCCAAGGCAATGGATATGCTGCAGGCCGGCCGGCACGCTGAAGGTGTCGCCAGCCTCGCGTGTCACGGCCCCGCACTGGGACGCCGTGCGGCTCTGCGGATCCCAGCGGTAGTGCCGCTCGTACATGGTGCCGCGCAACACGCGATAGGCGCACCACGTGCGATGGCCGTGCACGGGGCTGAACTGCCCCGGGCGCCAGACCAGCAGCATCACGGAAAAACGCTCGAACGGATCCGCATGGACCAGATGGCGTGTGTAGGTGTCCGGACTGCCTTCCAGTGCACCTGGCGGCAGGCTGGCCAGCAGGGTATCGGCATCGGGCAGGCTCGCGACGACCTGTTCGGCGACCATGCGGGCCTGCTGGGCCAGGGTGGCTTCCATCCCGGTGGCGAACGGCGTCAGCGGCGATGGTTCCGGAGCCCCTGATCGGGCGACGGTGGAGGTTTGCATGGCGAGCTCGTATTGGTGGTGTTATGGCTTCCATCATAGGAGGACCCTCTGAGCACAAGCATGCAAATTTTGGTCTGGAATAGCCTCGAATTGTAATCCTGTTCTACTGGATATGCCTGTGGTGGAATGATTTTGCTCACCGTGCGCGCAGGCGGGCGGCGGGCGATAATCCGCGCCATGGAAATCAAATGGCTTGAAGACTTCGTGAGCCTGGCCGAGACGCACAGCTTCTCGCGCTCGGCGGAGTTGCGTCACGTCACGCAGCCGGCGTTCTCGCGCCGGATCCAGTCGCTCGAGGCGTGGGTCGGCACCGAACTGATCGACCGATCGAGTTACCCCACCAGCCTGACGGCGGCCGGCAAGGTCTTCTACGAACAGGCGCTGGCGATGCTGGCGCAGGTCAGCGAGACACGGGCGCTGATGCGCGGCCAGCGGTCCGCGAATGCGCAGGTGCTGGAATTCGCGGTCCCACATACGTTGTCGCTGACGTTTTTCCCGGAATGGCTCAAGGCGGTCGAGCGCCAGGTCGGCACGCTGCCGTGCCGGTTGCGTGCGCTGAACGTCCACGACGCGGTGCTGATGCTGGTCGAAGGCGGGTGCGACCTC
>JAFAJB010000177.1 GCA_019236395.1 Cupriavidus sp. | reverse complement strand
TGGGCGGCCGCCCGCATCGACGATCTGCTCAATCTGGTTCCCGCGCGGCTGACCGCGCTGTCATACGCGCTGCTCGGCGCCACGGCGCAGGCGCTGCGCTGCTGGCGCACGCAGGCGCGGGCGTGGTCGAGCCCCAATGCCGGTCCGGTGATGGCTGCCGGGGCCGGGGCGGTCGGTGTGGCACTTGGCGGTGGCGCGCGCTATCACGGCGAATGGGAAGAACGGCCACCGCTCGGCGTCGGCGATCGGCCCGCGGCCACGCACGTCCACGCCTGCCTGCAGCTGGTGCAGCGCACACTGTGGCTGTGGCTCGGCCTGGCGATGCTGAGCGTGCCACTGGCTGGCCTGCTGGAGCACGTATCGTGAGCGTCCCGCCCATCCGCCATGGCGGCAACCTGCTCGCCGCCGCGCGTCGATACGGTCGCCGGACGGAAGCGTGGCTCGATCTGTCCACCGGCATCAATCCCTCCGGCTACCCGGTGCCGCCGCTGCCTGCCGATGCGTGGCAGCGCCTGCCGCAAGACGACGATGGTCTGGCGGGTATCGCCGCGCAGACCTACGGCGCCCCACAAGCACTGCCGGTGGCGGGCTCGCAGGCCGCCATCCGCACGCTGCCCCGGCTGCTGCGTCCGGGACGCACCGGCATCGCCGCGCTCGGCTACAGCGAATACGCACCGGCCTTTGCACAGGCTGGCCACACGGTCGTCCCCCTCGATGAAGCCGACTTCGGCCGCGCCGATCTGGCCGATGCGCTCGACCACCTTGTCGTCGTCAATCCAAACAACCCGACTGCACGGCTGCTGCCTGCGGATACGTTGCGGCACTGGCATGCGCGGCTGGCATCGCGCGGCGGCACGCTGATCGTCGACGAAGCGTTTATCGATTGCACGGAGGCGACGTCGCTGGCCGCGTACAGCGACACACCGGGACTGGTCGTGCTGCGTTCACTCGGCAAGTTCTACGGCCTGGCGGGCGTGCGCTGCGGTTTCGTGCTTGCCGAACCGTCCGTGCTTGAATCGCTGGCCGCGCACCTGGGCCACTGGACCGTATCGGGCCCGGCACGCGCCGTGGCAAGCATCGCGCTGACCGACACCGCATGGCAGGCCGCCACGCGGGCGGCACTTGCCTCGGCTGGTCAACGGCTGGCAATGCTGCTGCGTGGCCATGGCCTGACGACAGCCTCCCAGCCGCTGTTCAGTTGGGTTCCCAATGGTCGGGCCTGCGCCCTGCATGAAGCGCTGGCGCAACGTGGCATCTGGACCCGCCTGTTCGATGCGGCCGGAGGCTGCCCGGCGAGCCTGCGCTTCGGACTGCCCCCGGATGACGCCGCAGCCTGGCAACGGCTCGATGCCGCGCTTGGCGAAACGCTCTCATCTCTCACCTGACCCCGATGAAACTCCCCTTCGTAGCGACTGCCCTGCTGATTGCCGCGCTGCCCGCGCACGCCGCCGTTTCCGTCGTCGACGATGCGGGCCAGACCGTCACGCTGGCGCAACCGGCGCGCCGCATCATCTCGCTGGCGCCGCACGTCACCGAACTGATCTACGCTGCCGGCGGCGGCGATCGCATCGTCGGCACGGTCAGCTATAGCGACTACCCGCCCCAGGCACGCGAGATCCCGCGCGTTGGCGACAACAAGGCGCTCGACCTCGAACGGATCGCGGCGCTCAAGCCCGACCTTATCGTGGTCTGGCGCCACGGCAACGCGCAGAAGCAGACCGACCGTCTGCGCGCGCTCGGCATGCCGCTGTTCTTCAGCGAACCGCGCAAGCTGGAAGGCATCCCCGACAACCTTGAGAAGCTAGGCACGCTGATGGGCACGGAGTCCGTGGCCAACCGCTCCGCCGCCGACTTCCGCCAGCAGGTGGATACGCTACGCAAGACCTACGCGGGCCGCGCACCGGTCACCGTGTTCTACCAGGTCTGGCAGCAGCCGCTGATGACGCTGAACGGCCAGCATATGGTCAGCGACCTGTTGGCGCTATGCGGCGGGCAAAACCTGTTCGCGAAGGAGGCGCCACTGGTGCCGACTGTCTCTGTCGAAGCCGTCGTCGCCGGAAACCCCGAGGCCATGATCACCGCCGGCATGGGCGCGACGCGCAGCGACCGCCCGCTTGGCGATTTTTCGATGTGGGAGAAGTGGAAGCAGATCACCGCCGTGGCGCGCAACAACCTGTTCGTGATTGACGGCGATCTGGTCAATCGCGCGGGCCCGCGCGTGGTAAAGGGAGCGGCGGAGATATGCAAGGACCTGGACGTGGCGAGGTCGCGGCGGCCAAGCTGATGGCCCGACTTCAGCTACTTGTTTTTCTCCCCTCTCCCACTTGTGGGAGAGGGGAGAAAACCTGGGGCGTATCAAACGCCCGCGCTTTACTGCCCGGCTCCCCGATTCCACCACCCCAGCCGCGCCTGACCGCTTCCCAGCCGGAAGTGGCATGTCGCCCCGAATCCAATTTCCCATTGCAGCATCTGCGCCAGCGTCAGCCCAAGCCAGTGCGCGGCCAGCATGCGCATCGGCCCCGCATGGGTCACCACCCACAGGCAGTCATCCGATCCGGTATCGAGCGCGCCGGCCCACGCGGTGACGCGAGCCATCACCTGCCGCGCGTTTTCCCCGCCGTGCGGGCGCGCGCCCATCAGATCCGACGCCCAGAGGTCAAGCGCATCGCGCGGAATCGCGTCCCAGCGCTTGCCTTCCCACACACCGAAATCCATTTCGCGTAGAAGCGGCTCGATCTCGCAGGCCGGTGTATCGGCATGCTGCGTCAGCAATGCGGCCGTCTCGCGGGCCCGCGCCGCCGGGCTCGTCACCAGACGTGACGGCGGCAAGCCGTCGAGCATCCGCACGATCTGCGCGGGTGCTGGGGTCACCGGTTGTGCCAGCTTCAGATCGAGCCTGCCGTAGCAGACGCCCGGCGCCACATCGGGCCGGGCATGACGGATCAGGACCACTTCCATGCTGCCGCCACCAGATAGATCGACAGTTCGGCAAGCTGCTGTGCCATGCCGAGGCAGTCGCCGGTATAGCCACCAATGCGGCGCACGAAATACGCGCCGAGCACGGCACGCAGCGCGGCCAGCACCAGGATCGCCACGCCGGCAAACAGTGGGGACAGCCACAGCAGCGGCAACACGCCGCACGCCAGCGCGAACAGCAGGCCCACACCGGTCAGGCGTTGCGCCACTGGCTTGGCCTTGCCTTCGGCGCGCACGTAGTCATGCGTGGCAAGGAACGTAATGGCCATCGTGCGGCTTGCGCCATGGGCAGCCACCAGCAACGCGAGCAGCACCAGCACGCCGCCCGATTCGCCAATTGATACCAGCAGTTGCCACTTCAGCAGCAACGCCACGACGATGGCGATGGCCCCGAATGCGCCCACGCGCGAGTCGTGCATGATCGCCAGCACATCCTCGCGGCGATAGCCGCCGCCAAACGCATCGACGCAATCGGCCAGGCCGTCTTCATGAAACGCGCCGGTCAGCAGCAGCGTGGCCGCCATGCCAAGCACGACGGCCACCGACGTCGACCACAGCGACAACGCCCCCCATGTCACCAGCGCGCCGAATGCGCCGACGATCAGCCCCACCAGCGGAAAGTAGCGCGACGCAGCGTTCAGGTAGTGCGGCTCGAACCCCACCCAACTCGCCAGACGCTGCGGCAACGGCACACGCGTGAAGTAGCCGACGGCGGTCAGGAAGAAGCGGAGTTCGTTGGCCATCATGCGATCCTTCTATGCCGATTACGCCGATTACGCCGATGCGTTGCTGACGCCCGCGCCGCTGAACGTCGCCATCTCGCGCAGGAACGCAACGGCGGACGCCACCAGCGGCCACGCGAGCGCCGCCCCGGTGCCCTCGCCCAGGCGCAGGTCCAGCGCCAGCAGCGGCTCGGCCTTGAATTCGGCCAGCAGCGCGCGATGGCCCTGCTCGTGCGAGCAGTGCGAGAACACGCAGTACTGCAGCACGTTCGGGTCGATGCGCGCGGCCACCAGCAGCGCCGCCGAGGCGATAAATCCATCGACGAGGATCACCATGCGGCTGGCTGCGGCGGCCAGGTACGCGCCCGTCATCGCCGCGATCTCGAAGCCGCCGAACGTGGCCAGCACGTCTAGCGGTTCGGTGACGTCGGCATGCGTCGCCAGTGCACGCGCCAGGATCTCGCGCTTGCGCGCCACGCCGGCATCGTCGAGTCCGGTGCCACGGCCGGTGCAGGCATCCAGCGGCAACCCCGTCAGGCGGCTCATCACACAGGCCGCCGCCGACGTATTGGCGATGCCCATTTCGCCAAAGCCGATCACGTTGGTGCCTTGCTGCGCATGCCGCAGGACACGTGCGATGCCGGCATTGATCGCCGCGCCGGTCTGCTCCGGCGTCATGGCTGGCGCTTCGAGGAAGTTGCGCGTGCCATTGGCCACGCGGCAGTTCACCAGGCTGGGCGAGGCCGGCAGCGGCGCGCGCACGCCCACATCCACCACCTCCAGCGTCAGTCCGTGCAGGCGCGTGAATACGTTGATCGCCGCGCCGCCATTCAGGAAGTTCAGCACCATCTGCGCCGTCACTTCGGCCGGGAACGCGCTGACGCCGGAATCGGCCACGCCATGGTCGCCGGCAAATACGATGATCGCCGGGCGAACGAGATCGGGCACGGTCTCGCCACGGATCAGGCCGATCTGCATGGCCAGCGTTTCAAGCCGGCCCAGCGAGCCAGGCGGCTTGGTCTTGTCGTCAATCGCGGCCTGCAGCGTGGCGCGCAGCGACTCATCGAGCGGGGCGATCGGTGGCAGGGCCAGCGCGTATTCGGAGATTTCAGTTGCCATGATTCAAACGTTCAAACCCGGATTACATTTCGATGCCCGGCTGGGCCTTGATGCCCTGCTCGAAGGCGTGCTTGACCGGCGTCATGTCGGTCACCGTGTCGGCGGCTTCGATCAACGCCGGAGGCGCCCCGCGGCCTGTGATAACCACGTGCTGCTTCGGCGGGCGGGCGCGCAGATCGGCGATGACGGTATCGAGATCAAGATAGTGCAGCTTCAGCGCAATATTGAGCTCGTCGAACAGGATCAGGTCGATCGACGGGTCGCGCAGCATACGCCGCGCCACTTCCCAGGCCGCTTCGGCCTTGGCCACGTCGCGTGCGCGGTCCTGCGTTTCCCACGTGTAGCCCTCGCCCATCACATGGAATTCACACTCCTCGGGAAAGCGCCGCAGGAACATCTCCTCGCCGCTCGGGAAGGCGCCCTTGATGAACTGGACCACCCCGGTGTGCATGCCGTGGCCCATCGCGCGCACCACCATGCCGAAGCCGGAGCTCGACTTGCCCTTGCCGTTGCCGGTGGTGATCACGATCACGCCACGCTCGGTCTGCGCGGCGGCGATCTTCGCATCGACCACTTCCTTCTTGCGCACCATGCGTGCCTTGTGGCGCTCGTCGCGGCCATTGTCATCGGTGGTGTTCGGGATATCGCTCATGTCTGGCTTCCGTCGGGAATCAGCGCGGTATGCGTACCGTCGCTGATGCTGATAATCGGGGTACGCAGCGCACGGGAGCACTGCGCGGGGGTGAGGACCTCGTGCGCCGGGCCATGGATTGCGTGGCCGTCCTCGGCCATCAGCAGCGCATGGCTCGCATAGCGATGCGCGAGCGTCAGGTCGTGCAGGATCACCACGGCGGCGTGCCGGCCAGCGCGGGTCAGGCGCTGCAGCAGGTCGAGCACCATGATCTGGTGGCGCAGGTCCAGGTGGGCCACTGGTTCGTCGAGCAACAGCAACGGCGCCTGCTGCGCCAGCGCGGCAGCCAGCGATACGCGCTGGCGTTCGCCGCCGGACAGCGTCAGCACATCGCGGCCACGCAGTCCATCGAGATCGAGGTCGCCGATGACATCGCCCACGATGCGATCGTCGTCGCGCTTGCCCCAGCCCCAGCCATTCAGGTGCGGATGCCGGCCGATGCGCACGGCATCTTCGACGATCATCGAGAACGTGTCATGCACGGCCTGCGGAAGGTAGGCGCGCTGGCGCGCGAGCGTGGCCGGTGCGACCTGCGTGACGGCGGCATCGTTGACCTCGGCGGCGCCACCTTCGGGCGCGCGCAACCCGGCCAGTACGCCCATCAGCGTGGACTTGCCGACACCGTTCGGCCCGACAACGCACCAGAGCTGGCCCGCGCCAATCGACATCGACAGCCCTTCGACGAGCGTGCGGCTACCGGCGCGCAGACATACATCGCGCAAGGCCAGTTGCGGACAGCCGGTGATCGGCTCGGACCAGTGGCTCATCGCGGCCTCCGCAGTAACAGATAGAGGAAGGTCGGCACGCCCAGCAGCGCGGTGATAACGCCCACCGGCAGCTGCGCCGGCGCCACCACCGTGCGCGCGATCAGGTCGGCCGCCATCAGCAGCGTGCCTCCCAGCAGCACGGAAGCGGGCAGCAACAGGCGCTGGTCATTGCCCCACGCCAGGCGCACGATATGCGGCACTACCAGACCGACGAAGCCAATCGATCCCGCCGTCGTGATGGCGGCGGCAATCGCAAAAGAAGCAATCAGGAATGTCGCCAGGCGCACGCGGCCAACACGCACGCCAAGCGATTGCGCCACGGTTTCGCCAAGCAGCAGCACATTGAGCGACCGTGCTATCGGCATGACCAGCAGCAAGCCCGCCACCAGCGTAGTCAGTGCCACGCCATAGGTGGCCGTACCACCAAGGTCCCCGGTCAACCAGAACAGCATGCCACGCAGGTGCGATTCCGGGGCGACGGCAAGGATCAGCGTGATCAGCGCGCCCCACCCCGCGGCCAGGATGACGCCGGTCAGAAGCAGACGCGCGCCGGCCTCGTGATGGCCACCCTGCACCTGCGGGTGGAGCAGGTCACGGCGCGCGAGTGTGGCGACGAGCACCATCGACAGCAGCGCGCCAGCAGCGGCACTGGCCTGCACGGTCCAGAGCGGCAACAACAGCAGCATCGACAGCAGTGCGCCGGTCGAGGCGCCGCCAGACACGCCGAGCACGTACGGCTCGGCCAGCGGATTGCGTAGCAGCACCTGCATCAACGCGCCGGACAGCGCCAGCAGGCCTCCGCAGGCAAACGCTGCGGCAGCGCGTGGCAGCCGCAGCTCGCGCACGATGGCGCCGGCCGTGCCGGTATCGGCCCCGCTCAGCGCCTGCCAGAGCTGTCCCGCATCCAGCGACACGCTGCCGACCGCCAGCGACAGGCCGAAGACGGCCAGCCCCGCCAGCGCGAGAACACTCCAGACGATCAGCGCGCGCCGCAGTTCAGCCATGGCTACGGTAGCGCGGCGTCATTTCTGACGCCAACCCAGCGTGATGAAGCCCGCACGGCCCTGCGTGTTGTACGGGTAGGCGAGCTGGTAGTTCTTGTCGAACAGGTTTTCCACACGGGCGGCGACGAA
>JAFAJB010000120.1 GCA_019236395.1 Cupriavidus sp. | reverse complement strand
CAAACACCTGCCATGTACCGCACCCACCCGCTGTCACGCAATCATCTGCGGCTGCGTAGCCGACTGAAGCGCGTCATCGACAGGCATCTCGTCAATCATGCTCGACGCCAGCACGTACTGGTCCCGGCCGCGCTGCTTGGCCTGGTAGAGCGCGCGGTCGGCATCGGCAAACAGGCTGCGCCACAGGCCCTCGCGGCTTGTCGGCCCGCCGTGCAACTGCGCTACGCCGATGCTGACGCTCGCATGGCTCTTTGCCCCGGGCAGTTCGATGGCCCTTACCTTGCGCAGGATGCGATTCGCGAGCGCGGTGGCCTGGTGCTCGTCGGTGTGCGGACAAAGGATGCAGAACTCCTCGCCACCGTAGCGTGCGGCGATATCCGATGCGCGCCGCGAGTTGTCCAGCGCCATCGCGATTTCGCGCAGCACGTTGTCGCCGGCGTGGTGGCCGTGCCTGTCATTGACCTGCTTGAAATGGTCGACGTCGATCACCAGGCAGGACAGCGCATCGCCATCGCGCTGCCAGCGAGCGACCATGCCGATGGCCGTCATGTCCAGCGCGCCACGGTTGAGCAGGCCGGTCAGCGCATCAGTGCGCGCGCCGCTTTCATTGCGGGCGATGATCTGCTCCATCGACATCAGGCAGAAGCCGAACAGGCCGAGCAGAACGGCCACCAGCGGTGCCAGCGGCCAGATCGAGCCGTCGGACTGCAGGAAGAACGGCGTGATCTTGAATCCCTTGAACCCGGCGCCGAACCCAAGCGCCGCAATCTGCGAAGCAAGCAGCACCAGTTGCGAGGCCAGTACCAGCGGGCCGCCGATGCTCGTGCGGCCGCGCACGCTGCGCAGCATGGCGACGATCGTGGCAAACGAGATCATTGCCAGCACGCCGTACGCCACGCCATGCACGACCTGGCTGCCGTCGGCAAGCCCGCTCATCAGCACGATCACCACCGGCGCAACGAGACCAATGGCGCGCAGCACCGCAGCCTGTTCGGACATGCCATAGTAGATGCGCACACCGCGATAGATCGTCAGGCGGCCAATCACGTATGCGCCCGCGCCAAGCGCGCCGAGATAGAGCGAGCCCGCGCCGGCACTGGCCGCGACGACGAGCCCTGCGCCCGATGCAATCACATGGCCAACCGCCCATAGTCGGCCAGCCTCGTTGGCGCGCAGCGCAAGCACGAGCCCCGCCGCCATCACGAGCGTGCTGGAGAACACCACCATCATCACAACCAGGACGGTCTGCTGGGCCAGGTGCACGGGAGTCGGATCCTCTAAAGCTACCGGGGGCGGTTGCTGTTATCGCGGTTAACCCTTATGGGGAACCACGATAACGTTATCCTCTGCGAGAAAGAATGGATCATAGCCCGCGCATGGCTTGCAGCGGCACCCCCGACAAGCCGGGGGTTCGCATGCGGGCAACGATATGAAGGCAGGCCGGGAAAGGGGCTGCGGTCAGTCAGTCGTCCTGCGGGCCTGCATGCGATGGCGATGCGGGATTCGCAGGCGTGACCTCCGGAAAGGTTCCGCCGAGCGCATCGGTCAGCGAACGCGCGGCGTCCAGCACCTGATCACGAAACGCTTCGGAGAACCTGGGCGTTGGGCAGGTCAGCGTCAGCGCTCCCTTCAGTTCGCCCGCCGGTCCGAACACCGGTGACGATACGCCCGCGATGTCGGGGCTGCGATCGCCCACGAGCGCGATCACGCCTTCATCGCGGATGCGCTGATACAGCTCTCCGCGCGCGCCTGCGAACGCGCGCAAGACACGGCCACCCGCGCCGCGATTGAGAGGCAGCAGATCGCCGGCCATGATGTGGTCACGCACGGGCTGCGGCGAATCCACGCGATAGAGGCAGAGCCGATGCTCACCCTGTTGGATGTGAAACGCGGCCGACTCCTTCGTGACGCGCACCAGTTCGCGCAGCGCGGGCATCACCACCTGCTCCAGCGAGAAAGACGCCGCGTAGACTGCATTGAGCCGCGCGACCTCGGGCCCCAGGCCGTAGCGCCCATCCGCATGACGCTGGATCAGCCGCGCGTGCTCCAGCGAAGCCAGCAGTCTGAGCAGCGTGCTCTTGTACAGGCCGCTGCGTAGCGCGAGTTCGGCGAGCGCCAGCGTGGTATCGCCCGCGCGAAATGCCGACAGCACGAACAGCGCCCGATCCACTGCGACGGCACCGCCTTCGGCGGCGTGCTTGTCGGCTTCGGAGAGTTGGGCGGCTTTGCGTGGCATGGACTTGGCTGGCGTCAGGCTTGGAACGGCCGTCCACCGTATAGAACGGTCCTGACGTTGTCAATCGGTTGTCAATCACGCCGCACGCGTCGCGCATATTCCCGGTATGATTGCCGCTCCCGGGTTTTCCCTAAGTTGTCGTACCTGATCACAAAACCCGGCCAATCCCGCGCCCTTACCTGAATGACCGCCCCGCTTTCCACCCCGGCTACGCCGCCGCATGGCGAACACGCCACCGGCAATGTGACCCGCCGCATACTTTCCGTCGTCGCTTTCAATTTCGTCATCTATCTTTGCGTCGGCCTGCCAATCGCGGTGGTGCCGGGCTTTGTGCATGGAGACCTTGGTTACAGCGCGGTCCTGGCCGGCGCGGCGGTCAGCATCCAGTATCTGGCGACGCTGCTGAGCCGCCCCTGGGCCGGCAGCCTGTGCGATATGAAGGGACCGAAACGCTCGGTGCTGACCGGCCTCGCACTGTGCACCGGCAGCGGCGTGCTGACGCTGATGGCCTCCCTGTTCGCGGGCAGCGACTGGCTCGGGCTGGGCTGGCTGCTGGCCGGGCGCCTGATGCTTGGCGCCGGCGAGAGTCTTGTGACGACGGGCACCATCGCCTGGGGCATCGGCAGCGTTGGCCCGCGTCATACCGCAAAGGTGATTTCGTGGAACGGGGTGACGACGTATGGCGCACTGGCCATCGGCGCACCGGTTGGCGTATTGCTGGCCAGCCACGGCAGCCTGGCTGCGATCGGCATCGTGACGTCCGTGATCGCCGCGATTTCGCTGCTGCTGGCGCGGCGGCAGGCCGCGGTACCGATTCTCAAGGGGGAGCGCCTGCCGTTCCGCAGCGTGTTCCGCGCGATGTCGCCATTCGGCCTGTGCCTGGCGCTCGGTTCGGTCGGGTTCGGCACGATCACGGCCTTCATTACGCTCTACTACGCTGGGCATGGCTGGGACCATGCGGCGCTGGCGCTGACCGCGCTGGGCACATGCTTCGTCCTGACGCGGCTGTTGCTGGCTGACAGCATCACGCGCTTCGGCGGCTACCCCGTGGCACTCGTGTCGTTGGCCGTGGAGGCTGCGGGACTGGCGATGCTGTGGCTTGCCCAGGCCCCGTGGCAGGCGCTGGCTGGCGCGGCCGTGGTCGGCTTCGGCTTCTCGCTGGTGTTTCCGTCGCTCGGCATCGAGGCCGTCAAGCGCGTGCCGGCCACCAATCGTGGCTCCGCGCTGGGTGCCTATGCGCTGTTCTTCGATTTCTCGCTCGGCCTGACCGGCCCCGTGGCCGGCCTGATCACCAAACACAGCGGCTATCCGGCGGTGTACCTGTTCGCCGCGCTGTCGGCCGTGCTGGCGCTGGCGCTGAGCCAGATCCTGGCCGCGCGCTATCGCGGCCGGCTTACGCCGGCCACCTGATCAGAGCCGCTCGCAGCAGTACGCTTCGGTGCTGTATGGGAACGACACCACGTCGCGCCCCTGCAGCGCCGGATCGGTGGCGATGACGTCGCGCAGTTGCGCGCGCACGGCGTCCTGCTGGTCCTGTGGCAGCGACGCGATAAAGCTGACCGACATCACACGGTCGACAATCACCTGCTCCGGCGCGCCGCTGTGCGTGTACGGGAACCGCGTCAGGCCAAGCGGACCGAAGCCCTCGGCCGGAAACACCTTCTTCCAGTCGCCCTTGTAGAAGCGCGGCGCATCGCCTTCGAACGGCGTCATGATCGCGGTCAGCCTGGCCACCCAATCGACCGACTCGTCGCGCACATTCCACACCAGGCCAAGCTTGCCGCCGGGCTTCAATACGCGGCGGATCTCCTGCATCGCGGCTGTGTTGGCAAACCAGTGGAACGCCTGCGCGCAGACCACGGCATCGACGCTTGCGTCGGGCAAAGGCATCGACTCCGCACTGCCTGGCAGCGCCCGCACATCGGGCAGCTTCGAAGAAAGCTGGGCGCGCATCGCATCGACTGGCTCGACAGCGACCACCGTGGCGCCGCTCTGCGTCAGCAGGCGCGTGAACTTGCCGGTGCCGGCGCCGAGATCGACGACTGTCCTGCCCGGCGCCAGCGCGAGCGTGTCGCGCAGCCAGCCGGACAGTTCGGCGGGATAATCGGGACGCCCACGGGCGTAGGTATCGGCCTGGGCGGAGAAGCCCTGGGCGGCGGCATGATGGATCGCGGTCATGAGGGCGTACGTTACTCCGCGCCCATGACAACGGCAAGACCTAGTGCTGCAGGCCCCAGCGGCGTACGGTAATGCGTTCCAGCGTGGCGAACACCAGCCCTTCCACGGCCAGACCGATCAGGATCACTGTGGCCAGACCCGCAAACACCCGGTCGGTATAGAGCTCGTTGCGGTTCTGGAAGATGTACCAGCCGAGCCCGCCCTTGCCCGACGATGCGCCAAACACAAGTTCGGCCGCGATCAGCGTGCGCCAGGCAAAGGCCCAGCCGATCTTCAGCCCCGACAGGATCGCCGGCAACGCGGCAGGCACGAGAATCAGCACCACATAGCGCAATCCGCGCAGCCCGTAATTGCGCCCCGCCATGCGCAGCGTCTCCGGCACTCCGCGAAATCCGGCATACGTATTCAACGCGAGCGGCCACAGCACCGAGTGGACCAGTACGAAGATCAGGCTCTTGCTGCCGAGTCCGAACCACAGCAGCGCGAGCGGCAGCAGCGCAATGGCCGGCAGCGGGTTGAACATCGCGGTCAGCGTGTCGAGCAGATCGCGACCGATGCGCGTGGATGCCGCCAGCGTCGTCAAGACGAAGGCCAGCACGATGCCCGCGGCATAGCCCTGCAGCAGCACCGACAACGACACGGCGGCCTTGCCAGGCAGTTCGCCGTTGACAATGCCTTCGGCAAATGCACGCGCCGTGGCCAGGAACGTCGGCAGCAGCAGATCGTTGTCCTGCACACGGGCGATAACCTCCCAGAGCGCCGCAAGCACGAACAGGATCACGGTCCTGCGCAGCCCCCCCTGCTGCCAAAGCTGCCGGTACCAAGGCAGCGAACGCGAGAGCGGCACGGCGGTGAACGGCGCGAGCACATGCTCGTACTCGGGGCGGATTGGAGGATTGACAATGCTCATCACGTACGTCTCAGGCGTGGGCGGTGCGGTGCGATGCCACTGCCGCATCGGCCGGCTCATCGAACAGCATCCGGTGGATTCGGTGGGCAGCCGCCTGGAACTCGGCGCTGCCCTGGCTGGCCAGCGCGAACTGGTGGCTGTTGAGCTCGGCGCGCACGCGCCCCGGGTGGGGCGACAGCAGCAGGATGCGGCTGCCGACCACCAGCGCCTCTTCGATCGAATGGGTCACGAATAGAAGCGTGAAGGCCGCGTCGTCCCACAGCGCCAGCAGTTCTTCCTGCATGCGGCGGCGCGTCAGCGCGTCGAGCGCCGCGAACGGTTCGTCCATCAGCAGCACCTTCGGTCGCATCGCCAGCGCCCGCGCAATCGCCACGCGCTGCTTCATGCCGCCCGATAGCGTATGTGGATAGGCATCGGCAAATGCCGCGAGTCCCACCTTGTTCAGGAAATGGAGCGCCACGTCGGCCGCCTCGGCCTTTGACATGCCGCGCGACTGCTGCAGCGGAAACATGACGTTCTGCCTGACCGTTTTCCACGGCGGCAATTGATCGAACTCCTGGAATACGACGATGCGGTCAGGCCCGGGCGTGCGCACGCGCTGTCCGTCGAGCCGGATCTCGCCTTCGGCTGGCGGCACAAACCCGGCGACGGCCTTGAGCAGTGTCGACTTGCCGCAGCCCGAAGGCCCCAGCAGCACGAAGCGGTCCGTGGCATGCACGTCGAAGCTCACGCGGTGCGTGGCGCGCACCAGGCGCTGCGGCGTGCGGTATTCGAGCGAGACGCCATCCACCTGCAGCAGCGGTTCGTGGCTGGCGATCACACGCAGGCGGGCACTGTTGCCTTCGGCCATGTCAGCTCCCTTCGGCGGTAGCCGGGTCCTGGAAAAAGTAGTCCTGCCACGACTTCGGCTGGCGCTTGATGGCGCCAACGCGATACATGAAGTCGGCGAGCGGGAACGTGTTCTGCGGCGTCACCTTGAACTGGACCTGCGGGTTCCTGAGGATCTTCACGAGCAGCGCACGATCGATCCTGGCCTTGTTCACGCGGATGTAGAGATCGGCCGCCGCCTCCGGATTCGCGGTGGCGAACTGCGCCGCCTCGGCCAGCGCATCGACGAACGCGCGATAGGTCTTCGGGTTCTCGTTGCGGAATTTCTCGGTCGCGTACAGCACCGTGGCCGAACTCGGTCCCCCAAGCACGTCATAGGAACTGAGCACGATGCGTGCATTCGGGTTGCCGGCCAGCTCCTGTTCCTGGAACGGCGGATTGCCAAAGTGCCCGGTGATCTCCGTGCCGCCCGCAATGATCGCGGCGGTGGCATCGGGGTGCGGCACGGCCACGGTCCATTTGTCGAGGCGATTGAAGTCCTTGTCGCCCCACTGCCTGGCCGCGGCAAACTGCAGCACGCGCGACTGCACCGAAACGGTCACTGCCGGCAGCGCGATGCGGTCCTTGTCGGTGAAGTCCGCAATCGTCCTGACCTTGGGATTGTTGCTGATCAGGTAGTACGGGAAGTTGCCGAGCGACGCCACACCCTTCACATTCTGCTTGCCATGCGTGCGATCCCACACCGTCAGCAGCGGGCCGACTCCGGCGCCCGCGATATCGATCGCACCCGACAGCAGCGCATCGTTGACCGCGGCGCCACCGGATAGCTGCGTCCATTCGACCTTGATATCGACACCCTGCTGCTTGCCATGCTTCTCGATCAACTGCTGGTCACGCGCCACGTTGAGCAGCAGGTAGACCACGCCGAACTGCTCGGCGATACGCAGGCGGCCTTCCGCGTGCGCGACGCCAGTCAGCGCGAGGCCGGCCGTCAGGATGGCCACTGCGGCGCGGCGGGTCAGAGTGGGGGCGGACGAAAACAGCGACATGCAATGAACTCCTGATGACTGGTTGGGATGGCGGATCAAAATGGCACGTCGCCTTCGATCGTGGTGCGATACATCACGCGGCGCAGATGGTCGGGGGTGCCGCCAGCCAGATGCAGCAGGGACCGGTTGTCCCAGAACACAAGGTCACGCTCGCGCCACTGGTGACGGTAGACGTGCTCGGGCTTCACGCTGTGCGCGAACAGTTCGGCAAGCAGCGCGCGGCTTTCGTCGTCAGGCAGGCCCACGATGCGCGTGGTGAAATGCTCGCTGACGAACAACGCGCGGCGGCCCGTCTCGGGATGCGTGCGCACTACCGGGTGGACCACCGGCCTGACCTGCGCGATCTGCTCCGGCGTCAGGTTCGGACGCCACGGGCTGCGCGCCTGCAGGTCGGCATAGCGCGCCAGGTACGTGTGCTCCGCGGTGAGGCCCTCCACCTTTTTCTGAAGCGCGGCGGGCAAGGACTCCCATGCGGCGTGCATGTTGGCGAACAACGTGTCGCCGCCCTGCACGGGCAGTTCCCGGGCGTGCAGCAGCGAGCCAAGGCTCGGGCGCTCCTTGTACGAGAGATCGGAATGCCAGAAGTGGCCCGCGTCGCCAAGCCCGATCGGCTTTCCGTCATCGAGCACGTTCGAGACGATCAGTATCTCGGGATGGCCGGCCAGCTGGAACTGGTTCTGCACGTGGACCTGCAGCGGCCCGACGCGGCGGCTGAAGGCGACCTGCTGCGCGGGCGTGATGCGCTGGTCGCGAAACACC
>JAFAJB010000173.1 GCA_019236395.1 Cupriavidus sp. | reverse complement strand
AGAAGTCGGTGCGCCAGAAGCTCAACGCGATGGGCGTCGAGTTCAAGGGCAAGAACGTGCTGATCGTTGACGACTCGATCGTACGTGGCACCACGTCGTTCGAGATCGTGCAGATGGCGCGCGACGCTGGCGCCAAGAAGGTCATTTTCGCCTCGGCAGCGCCGCCGGTGAAGTTCCCGAACGTGTACGGCATCGACATGCCGACGCGCGCCGAACTGGTGGCCCACGGCCGCACCGACGAGGAAGTGGCACGCATGATCGGCGCGGACCAGCTCGTGTACCAGGATGTCGAGGCCATGAAGCAGGCCGTACGTGACATCAACCCGAACCTGCGCGACTTCGATGCGTCCTGCTTCGACGGCAAGTACGTCACCGGCGATATCGACGAGGCCTATCTGGACCGTCTCGAAACCGCGCGCAGCCAGGCGGATCGCGAAGGTACCAATGGTGGTGAAACCGAGCGTTCGCAGTTGCACCTGCAGCGCTCGGGTGGCAACGAATAACAACAATCTTCGAGAAGGCAGCAGAGCAACATGAGCGAACCGTTCAATCCAGATTCCTACGGCATTGATACCCTCGGCGTGCGCGCCGGCACGCTGCGCACTGGCGAGTTCATGGAGCACTCCGAGGCCATGTACCTGACCTCGAGCTTCTGCTTCAACAGTGCCGCGGAGGCTGCGGCACGCTTCGCCAACTCGGAAGAGGGCTACACCTACTCGCGCTTCACCAATCCGACCGTGTCGATGTTCCAGTCGCGCCTGGCCGCGCTGGAAGGCGCCGAGGCCTGCATGGCCACGGCATCGGGCATGAGCGCGATCCTGTCGGTGGCGCTGGCGTCGCTGCAGTCCGGCGATCATCTGGTCAGCTCGCGTTCGATCTTCGGCTCGACGATGACGCTGTTCAACACGATCCTCGGCAAGTTCGGCGTGGAGACGACCTACGTCGACGGCACCGATCTGGCCGCATGGCGCGCCGCCGTGAAGCCGAACACGAAGCTGTTCTTCCTGGAGACGCCGTCGAATCCGCTGACCGAGGTGTCAGACATTGCGGCCGTTGCCGACATCGCCCACAACGCGGGCGCGCTGTTCGTCGTCGATAACTGCTTCTGCTCGCCGGCGCTGCAGCAACCGATCAAGTTCGGGGCCGACGTGGTGGTGCACTCGGCTACCAAGCACATCGATGGCCAGGGGCGCGTGCTCGGTGGCGCGGTGGTCGGCAAGCACGACTACATCATGGGCAAGGTGTTTCCGTTCGTGCGTACGGCGGGGCCGACCCTGTCGGCGTTCAACGCGTGGGTCATGCTCAAGGGCATGGAGACGCTGGCGATCCGTATGGAGCGTCACTCGCAGAGCGCGCTGGCAATCGCCGAGTTCCTGGAATCCCATCCGGCCGTGAACCGCGTGTTCCACCCGGCGCTGAAGTCGCATCCGCAGTATGAGATCGCGCAGCGCCAGCAGAGCGGCGGTGGGGCCATCGTGTCGTTCGAACTGAAGGGCGACACGCCGGAAGCCATGCGCGCAAATGCCTGGCGCGTGATCGACAACACGAAGCTGTGCTCGATCACCGGCAACCTTGGCGATACGCGCACGACGATCACGCATCCGTACACCACCACGCACGGCCGGGTGGCCCCGGAAGTCAAGGCGGCCGCAGGTATCAGCGAAGGGCTGATCCGTCTGGCCGTGGGCCTGGAGTCGGTGGAAGACCTGAAGGCCGATCTGTTGCGCGGATTGGGCAACTGAGTCCCTGTAGGTGTTCGCCCCTCTCCCGCGTGCGGGAGAGGGGCGCTTTCCTCACCGCAGCATCCTCTTCCTCAGCAGTACCAGCGCCACAGTCAGCGCCACTGCCGCATACACCGCCAGCACGGCTACGTGCAGCACGACATTCTCCACCGGTCTTCCCAGCATCAATGGCCGAATCAGCGCCACGGCATGCGCCAGCGGCAGTACCTGCGTGGCTGCCTGCGCGCCCTCGGGCAACTGTTCGAGCGGAAAGAACACGCCGGACAGCAGCAGCATCGGCGTCATGACCAGCGTCTGGTAGAACATGAAGAAGTCGTAGCTGGGCGCCAGCGCCGTCACGATCATCGCCAGGCTGGCAAACGTGACGCCTGCCAGCACGATGACCGGCAGCGCCCAGAGCGCGCTTGGGAACTGCGCATAGCCGAGCAGTCCCGCAACCAGCATGATCGCCACGCCGGACAGCACGGCCTTGCTGGCGGCCCACAGCACCTCTCCCAGCACCACGTCGCCCAGTGTCAGCGGCGCATGCATGATCGCTTCCCACGTGCGCTGCACATGCATGCGTGAGAACGCCGAATACATCGATTCGAAGCTGGCCGACATCATGACGCTCGACGCCGTCGTGCCAGCCGCGAGAAACGCGATATACGACACCCCGTGCACATTTCCGACCAGCAGGCCAAGTCCGAGACCCAGGCCGAACAGGTAGATCATCGGATCGGCCAGATTGCCGATCAGCGACGGGATGGCCAGCTTCTTCCAGACCATGTAGTTGCGATACCAGACCATCATCCAGTTGCGCGCATTGCGTGGCAGCAGCGGCTGGGGATAGCGCTGGCGGGTCTGTGCGATGGCGGGCGCGCTGGCGACGGCGGCGTCGGGGCTGCTTGGTGTGTCCAGTTCGGGGTCCAGTTCGCTCATCTCAGTCCCTCATCTCGCGGCCGGTCAGCTTGAGGAATACGTCCTCGAGATTGGCCGGGCGGTGCAGGTAGCGCACGCCACCCTTGCCATGCAGCGCGGCCAGTAGCGGTGCCGGTTCCCGCACATAGCAGAACAGCGTCTCACCACGCATTTCGGTGCGTTCGGCCAGTGGCGTCAGCGTATCGCGCAGCGGCTCGAGCTCGTCGCCGTACACTTCCACGACGTCGCAGCCGATCTCGCGGTCGATCAGTTCATGTGGCTTGCCCTCGGCAATCTTGCGGCCGGCGTCGATCACACACAGATGGTTGCAGAGCCGCTCGGCCTCTTCCATGAAGTGCGTGGTCAGCAGGATCGTCTTGCCCGCCGAAAGCAGCGATTTGAGCCGCTCCCAGATCAGGTGACGGGCCTGCGGATCGAGGCCCGTGGTCGGCTCGTCCATGATCAACAGGTCGGGGTCGTTGATCAGCGCGCGCGCTACGGTCAGGCGCCGGCGCATGCCGCCGGAAAGGTCGCGGACCTGCGCATCGGCACGGCTCTCCAGTCGCGCGAATTCGAGCAGCTTCGGCACTCGCTCCGCAATCTGGGCGGAGGACAGGCCAAAGTAGCGCCCAAAGATGCGCAGGTTCTCGATTACCGAGAAGTCGGGGTCCAGATTGTCGAATTGCGGTACCACTCCCACGCGCATGCGCGCCTGAGGCGCGCGTTGCGGAATTGGCTCACCGCACAGCGTCAGCGTGCCGGACGCCGGCGTGGTCAGGCCCAGCAGCATCCGCAGCGTGGTGGTCTTGCCGGCGCCATTCGGGCCGAGCAGGCCGAAGCACTGGCCAGGCTGGACTTCCAGGTCGAGGTTGTCGACCACGACGTGGTTGCCATAGAGTTTGCGCACGTTGCGCATCTGGAGGATTGCGGTCAAGGCTAGGCCCCGAGGATGCGATATCCGCCATTATGCCGGGCATCCCGCTTTTGCATTGTTGGCGAAATCATGGCGAGACAATTCCATTTGCGCGGGTATCCGCCGGTTGGCGAAGGTGCCGCGTACCGCGTACTCTTGATGTCGGACTTCCGAGGAGCCGCCATGACTTTTGAGCACTGGATCGCATTCGTGTTTACCAGCGTGATATTGCTGATCATTCCGGGGCCGACGATCCTTCTTGTGATCGGCGATGCGCTCGCGCACCGTGGCCGCAGCGCCTATGCCACGGTGGCTGGCGTGGCGTCCGGAGATCTGACCGCCTTTACGCTGTCGATGGCGGGCCTGGGAGCGGTGCTGGCGGCTTCAGCCACGCTCTTCACGGCCCTGAAGTGGCTGGGTGCGGCCTATCTGGTCTACCTGGGTGTACAGGCGCTGCGAACCGCGAATCAGACCCGGGCGCTCGAGGTGGCGTCGCAGTCGGGTAGCGGCGCTCAGCGCTTTGCCAAGGCATGGCTGGTCACGGCGCTGAACCCGAAGAGCATCGTGTTCTTCGTGGCCTTCGTTCCGCAGTTCATCGACGCGAAGCTGGCATTCTGGCCGCAGGCCGTCGTGCTGATCCCGACGTTCGTGGTCTTGGCCAGCGCCAATGCGATGGTTTATGCGCTACTGGCACGCTCGCTGGCTACCCGGCTGACCTCGCGCCGGGCGCAGGCCAATATGCAGCGTGCCGGCGGTATCACGCTGATTGGCGCCGGTGCGCTGATTGCAACGCGCTCCTAGGTGGCGCTGCAGGGGCGAAAAAAAACCGCCAGCATGCTGGCGGTTTTTTTGGGCAATGCGCGAATCAGTAGAGCTTCTTCGGCAGCATTTGCATGCGCAGACGCTTGCGCAGGCGTGCCTCGGCAGCCTTCTTCTTGCGCTTGCGCTCGGTCGTCGGCTTCTCGTAGGCGGTGCGGCTCTTCAGTTCCACGATCAGGCCAGTCTGCAGAATGGCGCGACGGAAACGACGCATTGCAACTTCAACGGGCTCGCCCGGTTTCAGAACGATCTTAGTCAAT
>JAFAJB010000200.1 GCA_019236395.1 Cupriavidus sp. | reverse complement strand
TGCAAGTTTTGAACTGACAGCGTGGGGTAGCTGCGACAGCCCTCTCAGAACGATCCGCCTTTCCCCTGTCGCACTGCCATTCTTACGCCGCAGAGGCGGCCCGTGATCGTCCGGGCTCCCCTTCCTAAGACGGTGTTCAAGCACCTTTCCCCGATTGCCAACCTACAGGTTGTCCTATGAGGGCCGATATATAGACGAACGGACTTGCGCGAAAAACAACAACCTTACCTGCTTCCCTTATGAACAAGATCGTATATGTCGAAGCCTTCTTCAAACCTGTAGGCAAAGAAGTTACCCGGAAAGTACCGACTGGCGAAACAACGAAAGGATTCTTGGGATTCGAGAAAGAGGTGACCAAAAAAGTCACCGAATGGCAGCAGACTGGCTACTCGAACAGAGAAATTGATGGTCAGCGACTCTCAGCCGACATCGACGTGGCCGTTCGGCAACTGAACCGGGAAGGGTATGAAGTCGTCTCGGTAACACCCGTTATATCGGGCGCCTATGACTTCAAGTACGAAGTGAAGTTTGGCGGGGTAAATCACGGCGGTGGCGGGTACGGCTATGGTTACGGCTACAGCTATACGGAGGGCGTAACGATCATCGGGAAGCGCGTCACGACCTAGATTATCAGCTACCCGATTCGCTCATCCCCTAAGCCGCTGAAACCTACTTTCGGGACACGCACGACGCTTTACCCCTTCAGGGTATCGATGCAGTTCGCCGCTGGTCGGCCCTGACCCGGCGTCATTGCAGGTCTGGACGATGAATTCCAGCAAGGAGCCGAACCGATGAACAGAAAGTTTCCCGCGATCAAACTGGTATTCGTGACCGGAGAGGCGTTCCAGCGCATCCGACAAGATCAAGCTGTGCGTGGAAGCGTGACCCGGCACCCTTTCCGGTAGTTGTGACAGCCCCAGAACGACCCGCCTTCGCCCTGCCGTACCACCATCTTTACGCCGCAGGCCACGCAGGTCGGCGTCTGGTAGTCACCTTCAAACGCCCGCGCCAGCAATTCATCTCGTTTTTCAGCATCCAAGGCACGGATACGGTCAACAATGCCCGCACCATCCAGCAACTGGATGCCAGCTTCGGCGGCGTAGTCCTGCACCGGCTGGCCGATGAAGCCTGCCAATGACCAGAAAACACCCCGCTTCACCTGCTTCGAGTGCATGACGCCGCCAAGCGCCCGAACCGGTTCCACCTTGACAGGACTGCGCCATGCTTTGCATTGGACCAGTGCGATGGGATCGGACTTCCCTCTCATGTACAGGGTGGCATCGACACCACCATCAGCCCCTTGTGGCACCGTCTCGACAGTGAATCCCATTGCCTCGTAGTACCAGACGCAAAGCATCTCAAATCGCTTCCATTCCAGTTGCCTAAGTCCGTCAACCGACCACTCCATCTCCGGCGATGGGTCAAGGTCCGTTGGTTCTTCCGACACATCTGGGGCGTCCTGAACCGGCTGATCTGCGGTTGTGCCAAGCAGTTCATGCGTCGCAAGCGCCGGCACCACGAACACCGCCAGCATTGATCCGAGACTCGTCTTGGCGGTATCGGTCAAGCCATCACGGTTGACCTCTCGGTCCTGCCACACAACGGTCCTTGCCAGCGGCATCCCCGCATCCACCAGATCAGCCCTGTGTTCGCATCCACCAGTCACCTTGCCGATCCGATAGGTGCGGTTGGCTGGCGAGTATGTGACAACCAAGTCGTCCACTTTGATTTCATTCATGAAGCGCCATACCTGCGACGCCACTGAAACCGCCATTTTTTCCTTCGCTTCCGGCGCGATGGATTGATGCAGATCAACCAGTTCCTTCTTCGTCATGCCCGCCTTGGCATGGTGAGCAAGCTGCGTCCAGCCGATAGCAGCAATGCCCTTCTCACGAAATTCTCCGTAGAGACGGCCACCATCGGCCCGGATCATCCACATCTTGGTCACATAATCTCCCATAGCCCGTCGAACGCCATCCGGCAATACACGCCGAACCCAATAATACAAAAACCGCTACGGAACGGCAGCTTCAGCGTTGATAGCAGATTAGTCAGTGCGGCGTTCGCCGCTGCTGTCCCGTTCCACGGACGGTAGAATCACCCCGCCGAACCGCCGATAACTTCGAATTTACTATCTGGCCCATCACGATGCCTTTTGACATCAAGAATCTTCCCTTTCGCCCAGAACACTCCGAGGATCAGCGGATCAGCAGAGGAACGAAGTGGTTTGATCGTGACGCACACATCGAAATGTATGCCACGATGCTCGATGCCCTCAGGTCGCACATTGGCGACGACTGGTATCGGCTGTCAGACGAAGGGGCTTCCTTTCATCTTGGTCCTGAGATGAAGCGGACGATTTCTGACCTCATTCGCAAATGCAGCGAATCCTGCGATCATGAAACGACGGTGGATTTCGTCACCAAGGGTGCCGTCAGGGAAATCGAAACGCGCATCGCATCCCGGCCCAGACATCGGGTCCTGAAAGGCGACCTGAACGCAACAGGTACGGTGGCCCATGAACATATGTGCCCCAATAGTGAAGTCTTCCGTTGTCTGACCAGCCAAGAATTCAAGCTCATGACGACGGCAGAAATTCTGAAGCTGCTAAGTTTTCGCGCCTTGGTGTCTGGACCAAGAACCAAGGCAGCCCTGAGGCCAGCGGACCAGTCAGCATGGTCTGAGGTGGACAAGCTCGATTCGGCGTATGCAAGCAAGATTCCGACCGAAGGCAAGGTAAGGGAACTAGGCAAAGAAGACCTGTTGAAGTATTACCCATTGCTTCGTTACCACAAGGTCGGACTTCTTGACGACCTGATTCCAGTTACCGCACGCGCCCGTAGGCTTCTTCCCGAGTACCGGGACTTCATGGGGTTGTTACCCGTCACAGATACTGACGGAAGGTAATTGCTTGGCGTGGTCGGCAAGCAACGACCACGAACCCTTAGTGCACCAGTCTGCTGCTGGCTGGCCGACATTCGGTGTCAGCCGCTGCGGGAACCGGCGCAGCCGCACCGAACTGGATCAATCCGTCCGCGTTGAACGCTTCGACCACATATTCCAGCATTGACCCGAACCGGTGAACGATGGCGATCAGGTTTCCTGCCACCAGACCTGCCGTGTAATTCATTGCGTAGGTGATGGCGAGGTCCCCGTCTTGGTCGATGGTAAATGTCGGCAGGAACACGCCCTCATTGAGCAGCCGCGCCAGTTCCCGCTTGTCTTCAAGGGACGCATCTCGCCGCAATGGCAGGTAGGTGATTAGCTGGACGAACTTCCTAACCTCGATGATGGCGATGCGGAAGCCGATGCCACGTTCCGTGCGCAACCAGATGCCGTCAGGGTCCACTTTGTACGGGACCAAGCCGCTGTCCCGGATGTGGGCTTCAAGGGTGGCGAGATTGATTTCGTGTTCGTTGAAGGTCTTCAATAGGCTCTCCGGTTTGTGGATTCGTTGACCTCGGCTGCAAAGCCGGGACAGCCATGTCAGCACGTCCCGGCAGGTAGACATCAATCCCCGCCAGTGAAGCAGTTGCACTCGATGGTCGCTCCCTTGGCACCAGTCATCGAATGGTCGGCCAGCGACCGCTGCACACCCGCAGGACAGGTCTTGCTCTTGGGAAGCTTGATGGTCTTCGCCAAGTCCGGGTTCTTCACCTTGAAGTCGGCAACCGGCACATCAAACCGCACGGACACAAGGCTGGAAGCGCCACCGTCAGCGGTATCAACGGCGGCTACCTTGACGCCACGGACCGTCACGCCCCCGGCACGAATCTGACCGTCGAGATTGGTCGGTGCAGTCAGCGGCGTGCACGTCTTGGCCCACGATTCGAGGACCGGATTGTCGTTGGCCGAAGGGCTGGCCGATGCGCTGGCAGTCGCCGGACCCGCAGCGATGTCGCTGGATTGCACGCACGACGCATGCATGCCGGACACAACGGGCGCTTCGCAGACATCATCCACGCGCTTCCGGTACAGATTTTCCAGACACTGTTCAGTCGTGCACTTGTTGCGCTGACCGATCCACGCACGCTGTTCCTTCTTCAAAGACGCACCGCCATCGCCCAAGTCGGTCGCCAGCATCGCGTTGTAGTTCTCCGTCAAGGCATCGTCCAGCTTCCCGAGGATGGGACTGGCACAGATCGTCTTCTCTACAAACGTCGATGCCTTCTTGCAGTCAAAGGACGTGGCATGGGCCAGCGGCGACGCGATCAGCAGTGCCAGAATCAGATGTCGAAATTTCATGGTCTTCCTTGGTCGTCAGTAGTCGAATGATGAAAAAACCGCCGATGAACGGCGGTTGCTGCGTGATCTTAAATTGGTGCCTTACATCGCGGACAGGGCTTGGATGCGGGCTTCCGTTACGGTCACAAGACAGGTGGCGTCACCGCATGCATTGCGCTGCTGTTTGATCCATGCCACCTGATCGGCCTTGACCGTGCTTGGGTCGGCAGACTTCGACTTGGCGGCTGCGTAGGCGGCTGCCAGTCGCCGATCCGCATCTGCCGCCTCCGGGGTCGAGCAGATCAATTTCTCGATCTTGGATGCCGCCTTGGCGCAGTCAAACGACGCGGAGATGGCAGGTTGCGCGGCTTCCGCCTGCTGCGTAGCCTGGGACGGTGATGCTTCGGTTTGCGCCACCGGCTTGGCGGGCTCCTCTGCCGGTGACGGCGCTGCACTGCCAGCCGGTGCCAGAACGCTGGCAATCCCCTGCGGCAACGGACATTGCTTTTTCAAGCTTTCCGACAGGGCGATGAAATTCGGATACTTGTTCGGATCGAGCGTCTTCGACTGAACGATGTAGCCGATACGCTGGAAGTCCTCTTGGCTCATGGCCTGCTCGAACTGGTCAAGCCTGCATCGGCAAAGGTCAGGGTTGGAGTTCTTGCCGCATTCCTGAGCAACCGCATCCTTGTAATCCTTGTTCCACTTCACATCATTCCGTTTCGTTGCGGAGACATCCGGGACGGTATAGGCCAGCGCACCATACGCACTGCCATACACACCGATCTTGTCCGATGCGCCTTGGGCGTTCACGAAACGGAATTCAACGACCGGACCATTCTTCCGTTCCTCTTTGTCTGCTGGAATCGATACCTTGTAGGCCATCGGCTCGTTGAACACCGGCCCGGTCTTACGAATGGCTTCAGCAACAATCCCGTTCAGCCCGCGATCACCGAGCGCCTTTCTGGCCTTTGCCAAGTCCTCATCCGGGAAGGTGATGACCAGATCGCCCTTGCAGTTCACGAATTGCGAAGCCGTATTGCGCCCGGTTTCGGTGATCGTCTCGACCCGGAAATTGATGCGCTTGCGGTCAATCGCCATCGCCAGATCGGGAATCCCGGTTCCGGTGAACTGTTCTGCATAGCTGTCCGTAATGATCTTCTTCACGTCCGGCGACGCGCAGTCAAGCTTGGCTGCGCCACCGAACAAGGCTGCGAGACTGAACGCCGGTCCCGCCGACGAAGCCTGATCGGTTGCTTGGCCGTCTTCATCGGCAGCGCCTTGGGTGGCAACCAGCAGACCCAAAACAACGGCAGCGTATGCGACGGTGCACGCCAGCCCCGCCAGTACCGGCTTCACCAGCGACTTTCTCGCATAGGTCTTTCCGAAGCCGTCCTTCACATAGCTGACCTGCTTGCGACCGGAGGCCACGTACCAGATGGCGAAGTAGATCAGCCCGCCGATGTTGATCAAGCCCCGAACTGCGTCGCTGTCACCCCCGGTTTTGGCGGCAAAGCAGACGGCAGCAGCCATCGCGGCCAAGACGAGCAAGCTGACATAAAACCAAGCCTTCGACGTGGCGGCTCGTTCAGTTTGTCCAAGAGAACGCCAGTTCGATGCTTGCAGGTACGACCCAAAGGCCGGTGTGAATACGAAGCTAAGACCGGCGACGGTCGATGGATTCCAGATCGGCTGATTCTCGTTGTTCTGCATATAAGGTTTCCCCACGTTGCGTGTTTCTTCTGGATTGATTCGCCACGCAATACTACCAAATCGGTAGCATTCGAGACGGGCTAAAACCGGACGATCTTTGTCTTCAGGCACTTGAAGGCAAGCATGTCGGTATTCGCTCAACGGCTCAAAGCAGCACGCCTGCGCACCGGGCTATCACAGGAACGGCTCGGCATTGAAGCCGGACTTGATCCGATGTCCGCCAGCGCACGGATGAATCGCTATGAGCAAGGAAAGCGTGCGCCCGACGCACCGCTTGTCGAACGAATCGCAGCGGTCTTGGGCGTGCCCGTCGCCTACCTTCATTCAGTCGATGACGACGAAGCAGACTTGCTTCTGAAATTCCACCGATTGAGCAAGAAGCAACGCGCCAAGGTCTTCGCCTTCATTGACGAAGTGTCGGGATAGATGAAGCGGGGCTATGAAGCGGCCTCTGCCGTCGATTGGAACGACCGGCTTGGATGCACGCCAACAGGAATGCATGGCGCGACCGCGTGGGCCAGATAAGTGGGAATGTGGATGTGGGTAAGGTCGAAGCGGCGATTCTGCTGGACTTCTTCGCCGACCTTTGTCGTGCTGGTGCCCGAGGATATGGGCAAGCGCGTGCTACTTGTTGCGGCCATCGCAAATCTCCGTTTTAGCCGTATTCGACGATGTGTCAGGGACGGCAAGCTGGATCAAATCTCCCTTGTCCTGCTCCGATGAAGGAAGCAGGAACGGCGGAATTTTACATCAAACGAACGGATATTGACAAGGATTATTCGCTGCCCGACACCATTATGCGCCGATCAGAGACGGCTTTCCTGATGATTACCGGTTACGGTGCTATCGAGGGTGAATTGCAATGCAATATCGATGTTTGCAAACATGGATGCATTGATGACATCGGAATCAGATGAGGACCGGCGATTCGACCACAAGGAACGAATTCGCGATGTGGTCAATCGACTGGTGACTTGCGGTGATATATCGGGGACCGCAGAACCCAAATTGGTGAATAAGGAAGCGCGAATGGAGACCTATAGGCGATGAGTACAGATGAAGAGGACCTCATTTCCCAACAGATGAAGATGGGAATATCAGGAACTTCATTTCATCGATATTCACCAATTGGCACGAACTAGGTCTGTTCCCCGCGAAGCGCATTTTCGGCCCTAAGCCGAAGATGAAATATCAAGGACTTCATTTCACCGATATTCACCAACTGGCATGAGCTAGGTTTGGTTCCCGCGAAGCGACATCTGAGGCACAAAGCCGAAGATGTAGATCAAGGACTCAACCTAGGACTTCACTTCTCATCAGATGAAGATAGGAATATATAGGACTTCATTTCACCTGATCAGTAACTAATGCAGTTCCAATATTTCGCCTAGCGGCGACTTCGCTTCGCTCAGGTGACTTCTTTTTGTTTCGGCTGTTCAATTCTTGATCAAGTTCTAATCAAGTAACAATTTTGCCCCTCCCCATATTTTAGTTTTGAGGAAACTAACGCGTGACAAGGGGTGGTGCCCTGCGTAAACCTTTGGTACGAAACCAATAGATACAATTCGACCAGCCGAAGTCGTGGGTTCTCGGTGACAGGGCGGTTTATCAGTGCGTTTCCTTTTATTTTGACGCGGTAGTTGTACACCTCGGATGAAGGGGTGAGTTTTCTGGTTTCTCACAACGCACTCGAAGGAATCCCGAAGATTCGCATTCTTTTTGAAAGAATTCGAGCGCCACAAAGCGGAACACTCCATCCAAAACTGGATTTCGTCTGACTAAGTGAACTGTATTCCCATATATCATCATACGCGCTATTTTTTTGACATACCCACCAGCCGAAGGAACGGAGACTGCTTTTTGCGCTTTGCGCTGGCACATAGCCGGGGTGGGTGCTTCCTTTCATTCCAAGATGAAAGGCACGACGGGCATGTCAGGCCCGGTTGCTGATAGTTAATCAGCCAGTGCAGATGTCTCGTCAGCACGAAACGCTACATCTCTGCTACTGAAGCAACGTTGAGAACATCCAGCAGATACACCGAACGTCCTTTTCATTCTTCTCAATACTATTTAGTCATCTGAAGTTTTTGAGAATTCGATGACCTAACGGCTTGTTCCCGAACATCGCGCCGTGAGGTGCGAACATGTGCCCGTATTCGCGCAATCGCGACGCTGGCAGGGGAACCACCAAGGATTCAATAGACGCACAACCTTCATATGGTTGCCCGGTGCGAGTAATCGGCGGATATCGCCAACATCGCGTCAAGAAGTTTTCCGAGGATTGAAGGACTCCCCTCAGAAACTAAAAAACATTATAACATGAAACATCACTTACCGTCAATAAAATTCTTGACGGAGCGATCTTTATGTAGTATGTGCACGACGACTGACGCCTGACTGCCCCTACACAGCAACCTGCCCCCCACTGACGCAGGGCACTGCCCTGCCTTGATTCAGCAGATACTCGCTGGACAGCCGGGTCGTCCAAGAATCCGGCACATCGGGGGTCTACATGCTTGCTGCGCTGACATTGGGCGGATACGCCTTGGTCTTACTCATTGCGCTGGTCGTCGCCGTGCGCTGGTTATATCGGCACGATCCAACGTTGCGTGAAGACTGGTCGCCAATTCGAGATGCGGCAACTCCCTACGGATTCACCACGGCCAGCACGCTGGACCGAGATATGCCATAGGTCCGGGCCAAGGCGCTGACCGACTCCCCCGCTGCGTACTTGTTCTTCATCTCATCTTGTTGCGCTGGCGTGGTCTTCGATGGTCGGCCAAGCACCTTTCCTTGTGCTTTTGCCCTCGCCAGACCGGCTTGGGTACGTTCAACCAGCAAGTCTCTTTCCATTGTCGCCACTGCCGCCAGCATCGTGAGCATCAGCTTCCCGGCAGACGATCCCAGATCAAGTTTGCCAAGCTGAAGGACGACGACCTCGATCTTGCGTTCTGCCAGCATCCGCACCGTGCGTAGTACGTCTTCAGCATCCCGGCCAAGGCGGTCTAGCTTTGTTACGACCAGCGTCTCACCATCCCGAATCTTGCCCAGCATAAAGACGAACTGCGGGCGTTGGGTTGCATGGGTCTTCCCGCTAATACCTTCATCGGTGAACCAGTAGTCCACCTTGAAGCCAGCCGCCTCGATTTCAAGCCGCTGGTTCTCTGTTGTCTGGTCCTTGGTGCTCACCCTGCCGTACCCGAAGATCGCCATTGCACCCCGCAAAGTGTTGAAAAAGGGTGTCAGAATATCACCCAGTGTTGGAATTGGTCAACCCTATATTTCCAACAGTCTTATTGCTTACGTCGGCTCCCTGTTGGGAAACGGTCGATTGGTAACAGCGGGAAGTGCCGAACGTTGGGCTATCCAAGGCACGCAATCGCTGACAGTGGTGTCCGAAACGTTGCGGTCGGCAGGCATAATGCTGAACCTTGCCAAATTGTTTCCGCACATAAGAATGACGGCCCTCGAACAGCTTCTGAACACCTTCCGCACCGCCGCAGTCACCGAACGCGAGAAAGGGACCTACTTCGAAGAGTTGATCGTCTGCTACCTGCGGAACGAAGCCACCTACCGTGACCTGTACAGCGATGTATGGACCTATGCGGAGTGGGCTGACCTGCATGGGCTGGACAAGCGGGATGCCGGTATCGATCTTGTGGCGAAGACACAGGGCACTGGCGAATACCACGCCATCCAGTGCAAGCTGTACGCACCGGACTATAAGGTCCAGAAGAGCGACATCGACAGCTTCTTCACGGCATCGGGCAAGAAGCCGTTCACGCGCCGGATCATCGTCGCCACGACGAATCATTGGAGTGACCACGCCGAAGATGCGCTCTATGACCAGCAGCCACCAGTAAGCAAGATCGACCTGACCGCCCTTGAAGAGAGTCAGATCGATTGGTCGCAGTACCAGCCAAAGGCAGCCACGCCGGTCATCAAGGCGAAGAAACAGTTACGGGACCACCAGAAGAGTGCGCTGAACGGGGCCATTCATGGTCTGGCGGATGCCGACCGGGGCAAGCTGATAATGGCCTGCGGGACCGGGAAGACGATGACCGCCCTGAAGATTGCCGAAACACTGGCTGGTGCGGGCAAGCGTGTCCTGTTCCTTGTCCCAAGTCTGTCACTGCTGTCCCAGACCTTGACCGAATGGACGCAGGAAAGCGAGACGCCCCTTCACAGCTTCGCCGTCTGTTCCGACAGCGATGTGGGTAAGAAGCGGAAGAAGGAAGACGATGCAGTCCAGACCTTCGTCCATGAACTCCGGTACCCGGCCACAACGGATTCGGCACGGCTGGCGGCAGAGATGGCGAAGCGTCACGACGCCACGCACATGTCGGTCGTCTTCAGCACCTACCACTCCATTGACGTGATCAGTAGCGCCCAGAAGGAATTCGGGCTGGCCGATTTCGACCTAATCGTCTGCGACGAGGCACACCGCACGACGGGTGCAACGTTCGGCGACGATGACGAAAGCACCTTTGTCAAGGTCCATGATTCGGCATTCATCCGATCCGCAAAGCGCCTGTACATGACGGCGACGCCGCGCATATACGGCGACACAGCCAAGGCCAGTGCCGAGAGGGACAACGTAGCACTGTGTTCGATGGACGACGAATCGCTGTATGGCAAGGAACTGTTCGTCATCACCTTCTCCGAAGCCGTCAAGCGCCAACTGCTGGTCGATTACAAGGTGATCGTGCTGGCCGTCGAAGAAACGCACGTCAATCGCCGCCTGCAAGACCTACTGCGGGACGACAACAACCAGTTGAAGGTAGACGATGCAGCCCGAATCGTCGGGTGCTGGAAGGCGCTTTCGAAGCAGGACCTGACAGATGACTTGGTTGGCGACGCCGCCGCCATGAAACGCGCTGTGGCTTTCTGTCAGGTCATCGAGGTTTCGAAGGGTGCCAAAACGCACAAGGTCAGTTCGAAGCAGATCGCTGGAATGTTCCAAGCCGTCGTCGAGGCGTATCAGGAAAGCGAAGAAACCGAGGAATTCGAACAGATCACCCGCCTGAATTGCGAAGCCGAACACGTGGACGGCGGCATGAACGCCAGTGAGAAGGAAGCGAAGCTGGCATGGCTGAAATCCGAGACGCCGGAGAACACCTGTCGCATCCTCAGCAATGTTCGCTGTCTGTCCGAAGGCGTTGACGTTCCGGCGCTCGACGCCGTGCTGTTCCTGACACCGCGCAACTCGCAAGTGGATGTGGTGCAGTCAGTGGGCCGCGTCATGCGGAACGCACCGGGCAAGAAGCGGGGCTACGTCATTCTGCCAGTGGTGATCCCGGCTGGCGTGGAACCGCACGAAGCCCTCAGCGACAACAAGACTTATGCCGTCGTCTGGCAGGTCTTGCAGGCGCTGCGTTCGCACGATGACCGGTTCGACGCGATGGTGAACAAGCTGGACTTGATCGGCAAAGACACCAGCAAGATGGAAGTCATTGCCATCACCGACAAAATCCAGAAAAAGCAGGAAAAGTCCAAGGGCACGAAGAACAAGGACAAGAATGCGGCCAAGGGTGGCTTCACCATCGGCGAACCGGTCAAGCGGCCCGCCCCGCAGGAACAGCACGAAATCCAGTTCGAGATCGGGGAGATCGAGAAGGCCATCTATGCCAAGCTGGTGCAGAAGGTCGGCAACAGGCACCATTGGGAAGATTGGGCCAACGACATCGCCAAGATCGCCCGCACCCACATCGACCGCATCACCGCCATCATCGAGAACCCGGCGAACACCAAGGAACGAGCGGCGTTCGACGCATTCTCCGCAGAACTGCGCGACGACCTGAACGGAAGCATCACGGATGGCGAAATCATCGAAATGCTGGCGCAGCATCTCATCACCAAGCCGGTGTTCGACGCACTGTTCCAAGACTACAGCTTCGCACAGCACAACCCGATGTCCATCGCGATGCAGAACGTACTGGACGTGCTGCATGAACACCGACTGGACAAGGAAGCCGATACGCTGGAAAAGTTCTATGAAAGCGTGAAGCTGCGTGCTGAAGGTATCGACAACGCGGCAGGCAAGCAGAAGATCGTCGTTGAGCTATACGACAAGTTCTTCCGCAATGCCTTCCCGAAGATGACCGAGCGGTTGGGCATCGTCTACACGCCGGTCGAGGTGGTGGACTTCATCATCCACAGTGTCGCCCACATCCTACAAGCCGAGTTCGGGCAGACCTTGGGTAGCAAGGGCGTGCACATCATTGATCCCTTCACTGGCACCGGCACCTTCATCACCCCGGCGCGCGTCAAGGTAGATGTCGCCTCATTCATGCAGCCAAACGCTGTTTTTCGGCGCCTGGCTTGATACCGACGGGCACGGCAGTCTCCCGCTCCGGATTGAGCGTGACCGTGTCGATTGGCGACCAGTCTCGTATGTTGCATG
>JAFAJB010000020.1 GCA_019236395.1 Cupriavidus sp. | reverse complement strand
CGCTAGCGGAGGCCGCACGAACGGCCGCCCCGGTGGCCAGCTTCGATCCCCTGCCACTCGGAACCAAGGTGGAAACCGGCGAACGCTGCCCGCAAGGCGGCATCTGGTGCGTGCCAGCTGCCGTAGGCATGGTTGCGGGCGCGAGGCAGCGCTTCGCGAAGGGCGATTTCATGCCGCCGCTGACCGGACCCGACCCACGGCATTTCGCGTGGATGGACACGTTGCTCGGTGAGCGTCATCGCTCGGCGGATGTGACGTGGGAACTTGTGGCTTACAGCGACCGAGGCTGACCGATGCGTATTGCTTTGGCGCTATCGCTGGCTTTCGTCACTCTGACCGCTTGTTCAGAGTAAAAGCCGATGCGAACCGTTCCCGATCTGGCTACCGTCCGGGCCAATCTGGCCTTATGACGAAGTCGCCCGCTACTACCGGATCGCCGCAGCGCATGGTCACTACAAGGCCAACCCACAATCTGCAGCAACTTGTATCCCAGGGATTGGCATCATCGCAGCGGTACAGGCTTGGCAAGTTCATCAATAGAAACGAAGGCCGCAACCCCAAGGTCCCGGACATCGACCAGATCGTGGCGCTGCCCCCTGCCAAGCTCCCACCCTGGGACGGCACGTTCCAATGAGAGAAAGAACAGGAGCAAATTCCGCCGCAGCCCTCGGAGGCGTTGATGGAAAAGCTGGCCAAGGCCAGGAACCTCGACCCCGCCACGGAGCTGTCCCTGCCGCCACCGCCCAAGGCGGCGCTGGGCACGTGCGTGAACACCGGAGAGCGTTGCCCGGAGTCGGGCCTCTGGCGAGCGTTCCGGCCCGGCGTCGTGTACAAGGACGCCACTCGGGGCATTTCAGCAAGGGCGACACGATGCCCTTCCACATCATCGAGCGACCGCGCCTGTTCTCGCTGCTTGATCGCTGGCTGGGGCCGGATTATGTGAGCATCGACGTGCAGTGGCGGTTGGTGAGGTATGGCGATGCGTAGAGGCATTGCGATAGGCCTTCTGGCTGGATTCTCCTTGACCGCTTGCTCCGAGGAGAATCCATTGCCCAATCTGCCCGACCCGGCAACCGTGCAACCAAAACCCCATCAAACATCCGGCGTCCCCAGCGCCCGGTTGATCCGCAGCGCCACCAGCGTCCCCACCACCCCCGACAGCAAATACAAACTAACCGCCACGAGCCCGAACAGTGACGACAGCCCCAGCGCCACCAGCGGCGCAAAGGCAGCACCGAACAGCCACGCAAAATCCGTGGTCAATGCGGCGCCCGTGTAGCGGTAGCGGCGTTCGAAGTTCGACGTCACCACGCCAGCCGACTGTCCGTATGACAAGCCAAGCAGGCCGAATCCAACCAGGATGAATATGTCCTGCCCCGTCGCACCGCCATCGAGCAACCACGGGCTGAACAGACTGAAGATGCCGATCAGCACGGCCATCACCGCCAGCGTGGTGCGCCGGCCGATGCGGTCCGCGATCGATCCCGAGATCAGCGTGCCGATAAACGCGATGACCGCGCCAACGATCTGGATCGCCAGCACGTCGGTGATGTCCTGCGTCTTGTGCAGGCTCACCCATGACAGCGGAAACACGGTGACCAGGTGGAACAGCGCATAGCTGGCCAGCGCGGCAAACGCGCCGAGGAAAATGTTGAAGCCCTGCGCATTCACCATCTGCAGCGTGCTGATCGGCTCGAGCTCGTCTTCCTCGAGGAGCCGTGTGTACTCATGCGTCACCACCAGACGCAGCCGCGCGAACAGCGCCACCACGTTGATGGCGAACGCGACGTAGAACGGATAGCGCCAGCCCCACTCGATGAACTCCTCGTGCGTCAGGCTTGCATGCAGGAACAGGAACAACGCGCCCGCCACGATGAAACCGGTGGGCGCGCCAAGCTGCCCCACCATCGCGTACCAGCCGCGCTTGTTCTCCGGCGCATTCAGCGCCAGCAGCGACGGCAGGCCGTCCCACGATCCGCCGAACGCAATGCCCTGCAGGAAACGGAACAGTGCCAGCAGGTAGATGGCCGTGCTGCCGATCGACGAATACGCGGGCAGGAACGCGATGCCCACCGTGGCGGTGCCGAGCAGGAACAGCGAGGCCGTCAGCTTGATGCCGCGCCCCCAGCGTCGCTGGATTCGCATGAACAGCGTTGTGCCGAACGGCCGTCCGATGAACGCGAACGAGAAGATCGCAAAGCTGTAGAGCAGGCCCGCCAGCTCGCTTGCGAATGGAAAGTAGACCGTCGGGAAAACGAGCACCGAGGCGATGCCGTACGTGAAGAAGTCGAAGTACTCGGAGGCGCGTCCGATCACCACGCCAGTGGCAATCTCGGCTGGCGCCACGTCATGATGACCTGGAGCCGGAGGTGCAGTGGGCGACGCGCGATGCTGGTGGGACAGACTGGCCATCGTGGAGTCTCCTTCGGAGCCTGGGGAGGGATGTCGTACTGCACTTAAAGTCCCTGCATTCACAAGAATAGCGCCTAAACTGCAACAGGAAATCGAAAGATCGTTGGGGCCACCCCAACCCGACGTTAGTCAGACGCCACTTCCGAGACCATGCCACGCTCCAATGCAGCAGTGCCACCACCAGGTGTGACGGGAAGATTGCTATTGCGATGTGCCGCAATAGCATTGCTGGCGAGTCTGGCCGGCTGCAATGCAGTGCTGCTTTCGCCATCCGGCGATATGGCCTTGCGCCAACGCGACCTGATCATCATCGCTACATGTCTGATGCTGCTGATCATCATCCCGGTGATCTTCCTCACGCTGCTGTTCGCGTGGCGGTATCGGGAAAGCGCGCCCAACGCGACCTACAACCCCGAGTGGGACCATTCGACGGTGCTGGAACTGGCGATCTGGGCAGCGCCGCTCCTGATCATCATCGCGCTCGGCGCGGTGACCTGGGTCAGCACGCACCAGCTCGATCCATACCGGCCGCTGGCGCGGCTTGACGATCGCCGGCCCGTTCCGGCCGAGGTGAAACCGCTGACGGTGGAAGTGGTGGCGCTGGACTGGAAGTGGCTGTTCCTGTATCCCGAGCAAGGCATTGCCACGGTCAACGAGCTCGCGGCCCCGGTCGATCGTCCAATCGCCTTCCGCATCACTGCCACCTCGGTGATGAACGCGTTCTTCGTCCCCTCGCTGGCGGGCATGGTCTACGCGATGCCCGGCATGGAAACCAAGCTCCATGCCGTCATCAACAAACCCGGCGTCTATGATGGATTCTCGGCCAATTACAGTGGCGCGGGCTTCTCGCATATGCGCTTCAAGTTCCACGGCATGTCGGACGAAGACTTCGATCGCTGGGTCAAGGACGCCAGGTCTTCGGGCAGCACCTTGTCGAAGGACGCCTACCTGAAGCTGGCCCAGCCCAGCGAGCGTGAGCCGGTGCAACGCTATGCCAGCGTGGCGCCCGACCTCTATGACCTGATCCTGAACCGTTGCGTGGAAGGCGGCGCGTGCATGGCCGACACCATGGCGCTCGACCGCAGCCGCGGCAAGTTCGACCCGTCCGGCGAAGTCTGCACGGCGAGCAACACACCTCTCGACGCACCGGTGTTCGCGTCGGATTCAGCATTGAACGACGGCAGGCGGCTGTTGCGGTGAGCGGGGGTTGACGGCCCCCTTCCGGCTAATCGCCAATTTTCATCGGCCAATTTTGGTCAACACAGGCCCAGGTGACAAACATGCCCGAGCGCTCCGAACTCGCCAACCTGATTTTCGGCCGACTGTCGTGGGAGGCCATTCCCTACCATGAGCCAATCCTGCTGGCCACCTTCGCCGCCGTGGTGCTGGGTGGGCTGGCGCTGGTGGGGCTGCTGACCTACTTCCGCGCGTGGGGCTACCTCTGGCGCGAGTGGTTCACCAGCATCGACCACAAGCGGATCGGCATCATGTACATCGTGCTCGGCATCGTGATGCTGCTGCGCGGCTTTGCCGACGCAGTCATGATGCGGATGCAACAGGCCGTGGCGTTCGGCGACAACGCCGGATTCCTGCCACCTCACCACTACGACCAGATCTTCACCGCGCACGGCGTGATCATGATCTTCTTCGTGGCCATGCCGCTGGTCACGGGGCTGATGAACTTTGTCATGCCGCTGCAGATCGGCGCGCGTGACGTAGCCTTTCCGTTCCTCAACAACTTCAGTTTCTGGATGACCACGGGCGGTGCCATCCTCGTCATGATGTCGCTGTTCGTTGGCGAATTCGCTCGCACCGGCTGGCTGGCCTACCCGCCGTTATCGGGCATCATCCACAGTCCCGACGTTGGCGTCGACTACTACATATGGGCACTGCAGATAGCAGGGGTAGGGACAGTGCTATCGGGGATCAACCTGCTGGTGACCATCGTCAAGATGCGCGCTCCGGGCATGACGCTGATGCGCATGCCGATCTTCACATGGACGTCGCTGTGCACGAACGTACTGATCATCGCCGCGTTCCCGGTGCTGACCGCCGCGCTGGCGCTGCTGGCGCTCGATCGCTACGCCGGCACGAACTTCTTCACGGCCGACCAGGGCGGCAGCGCGATGATGTACGTGAACCTGATCTGGATCTGGGGCCACCCAGAGGTCTACATCCTCGTGCTGCCGGTGTTCGGCGTGTACTCGGAAGTCGTTGCCACGTTCGCACGCAAGCGGTTGTTCGGCTATGCGTCGATGGTCTATGCGACGGTCGTGATCACGGTGCTGTCCTATCTGGTCTGGCTGCACCATTTCTTCACGATGGGCTCGGGCGCCAGCGTCAACTCGTTCTTCGGGATCACGACGATGATCATCTCGATCCCGACCGGCGCCAAGATTTTCAACTGGCTGTTCACGATGTACCACGGCAAGATCCGCTTCGAGCCGCCCATGCTGTGGACGGTCGGCTTCATGATCACGTTTGTGATCGGCGGCATGACCGGCGTGCTGCTGGCGGTGCCACCGGCGGATTTCTCGCTGCACAACAGCCTGTTCCTGATCGCCCACTTCCACAACGTGATCATCGGCGGCGTGCTGTTCGGGCTGATGGCCGGCATCAGCTACTGGTTCCCGAAGGCGTTCGGCTTCCGGCTGGTCTCGTCGTGGGGCAAGGCATCGTTCTGGTTCTGGTTCGTCGGCTTCTACTTCGCGTTCATGCCGCTGTACTGGCTCGGCCTGCTCGGCGTGACGCGCCGCATGAACCATTTTGACGATGCGTCATTGCAGATCTGGTTCCAGCTAGCCGCGTTCGGCGCGCTGCTGATCGCCATCGGCATTGCCTGCTTCCTGATCCAGCTCGTGGTCAGCTTCATGCGGCGCGAGGAACTGCGTGACCTGACCGGCGACCCATGGAACGGCCGCACGCTGGAATGGTCCACGTCCTCACCGCCGCCGCAGTACAACTTCGCATTCACGCCGGTGGTGCACGACACCGACGCCTGGTGGCACATGAAGCAGAACGGCTACGAACGGCCGCAGCAGGGCTTCATCCCGATCCACATGCCGAAGAACACCGCGGCCGGCATCCTGCTGGCGGGCCTCTCCACGATCACGGGCTTTGCGCTGATCTGGCATATCTGGTGGCTGGCCATCGCGGCGTTCGCTTCCACGATCATCTCGGCGATCGTCCATACGTTCAACTACAAGCGCGACTACTACCTTCCGGCCGAGCAGGTGGTCCGGACCGAAGCTGCGCGCACCCAAGTGATGGCCGGCCATGGTTGAGACGACCCTTCCCCTCCACGCGAGCGGCACCGCCTCGGCAGATGAAGTGCCGCCGGGCGGCTACCAGTTCTACATGACCGAGGAAGTGCATCCCCAGAACGGGACACTGCTCGGATTCTGGCTCTACCTGATGAGCGACTGCCTGATATTCGCGTGCCTGTTCGCCGCCTACGGCGTGCTGGGCCGCGAGTACGCAGGGGGGCCGAGCGGGGCCGAGATCTTCGAGCTGCCGCTGGTGGCACTGAACACGTCGTTCCTGCTGATCTCGTCGATCACATACGGCTTCGCGATGCTCCAGATGCAGCAGAACAAGGTTTCCGGCACACAGATCTGGCTCGCGATCACGGGCCTCTTCGGCGCGGCGTTCCTCGCCGTGGAGCTTTACGAGTTCGCGCACCTGGTACATGAGGGCGCAGGCCCGCAGCGCAGCGCGTTCCTGACGTCGTTCTTCTCGCTGGTGGGCACGCACGGGCTGCACGTGACCAGCGGCATCATCTGGCTGATCGTGCTGATGACTCAGGTGGCACGCCACGGCCTGATCACGGCCAACAAGCGCAGGCTGATGTGCCTATCGATGTTCTGGCACTTCCTTGACGTCGTGTGGATCGGCGTCTTCACTTTTGTCTACCTGATGGGAGCGCTGCCATGAGCGCGCAAGACCACGCAATGGATGGCCACGGGCACGGCCATGGGCATGAAGAGGAAGTGGGCCCGCACGCCACGCTGGGCGGCTACCTGACGGGCTTCGTGCTGTCGGTGTTCCTGACGGCGATACCGTTCTGGCTTGTGATGGGCAAGGTGTTCGACAAATCGTCGACCACGGCCGTCGCCATCCTGCTGATCGGCGCGGTGCAGATCGTGGTGCACATGATCTACTTCCTGCATATGAACGCCAAATCGGAGGGCGGCTGGAACATGCTGTCGCTGATGTTCACGCTGACGCTCGTCGTGATCACGCTGACGGGGTCCCTGTGGGTGATGTTCCACCTTAACAGCAACATGATGCCGCAGATGCAGCGCGCCCAGTCGGCGGCGGAGTCGGGCGGCACGATCGTGCCGCCCAGGACGAAGTAACGGCGCCTGAAGCCTTGCGACTCAGGCGGCCAGGCGGAAGGTCGCCACGGCCTCCTTGAGCCGCTGGGCCTGCTCTTCGAGCGAGCCCGCGGCCGCGGCGGCCTGTTCCACGAGCGCCGCGTTCTGCTGCGTGACCGTGTCCATCTGCGTCACCGCGTGATTGACCTGCTCGATACCGGCGCTCTGCTCGGCGGACGCCGCACTGATTTCGCCCATGATGTCGGTCACGCGCTTCACGGCGCCAACGATCTCTTCCATGGTCTGGCCGGCCTGGGCCACCAGTTGCGAGCCGCGCTCGACGCGTTCGGCCGAGTCGCCAATCAACGACTTGATCTCCTTGGCCGCCGTGGCGCTGCGTTGCGCCAGGCTGCGCACCTCGCCAGCCACCACGGCAAAACCGCGGCCCTGCTCGCCCGCACGCGCTGCCTCCACCGCGGCGTTCAGCGCCAGGATGTTGGTCTGGAATGCAATGCCTTCGATCACCGAGATGATGTCGACCACCTTGCGCGAAGACGTATTGATCTCGTCCATCGTGTGCACCACCTGGCCCACGGCTTCACCACCTTGCGTCGCCACATCGGAAGCGTTGACCGCCAGGGCGCTGGCCTGCTTGGCACTATCGGCGTTCTGGCGCACGATGCTGGTGAGCTCCTCCATGCTCGACGCGGTCTCCTGCAGCGACGACGCCTGCTCTTCGGTGCGCTGCGAAAGATCGGTGTTGCCAGCGGCGATCTGGCTCGTGCCCGTGGCAATCGCCTCGGTGCCGTTGCGGACTTCCTTCACGATGCCGAGGATGTTGTCGTTCATCTCGCGCAGCGCCTCGAGCAGCTGGCCGGTTTCGTCGCGGCCGTCCACGTGAATGCGGCTGGTCAGGTCGCCTGCCGCAACGGTCCGCGCAAAGCCCACGGCGCGATGCAGCGGGCGCGTGATGCCAATGGTGAGCCACCAGGCGAACGCCACGCCAATCGCCAGCACGATCACGCCGAGCGTGATCAGACCATTGCGCGCGCTTTCGTAGATGCGGTTGATCTCACCGGCCGTGGCATCGATCGACGCACGCTGGATGTCGAGCAGCTTCTGGATTTCGCCAAGGTAGGCGTCGCCAGCCGGCACGAACTCGGTCTCCAGCACCTTGTTGGCTTCGTCGGTCAGCCCTTCCTTCTTGAGCTTGGTGATCTTGTCGCGCGAATCGTTGTACGGATTGCGCACCACCAGGATGCGCTGGAACGCGGCCTTCTCGGCGTCGGACGTCAGCATCGGCTGCATCTTGTCGCGCAGCGCGGCGATTGCGTCGGTCGAGTACTTGGTCTCGGCAGCGAAGAACGCGCCAAGCGTGGGGTCGCTGCTGCGGGCAACGGCCGTGGTCCGGCGCACGCTGGCATACATCAGGCGATACCAGTCGCTGACAACGCGCTCCTTCGCCAGCGGCTCCTGCATCATCGCGTGCGTGCGGCCAGCGACTTCCTGCAGGCGCAGCACACCCAGAACGGTCATGAAAGTGGACAACAACAAAACCACGCCAAAGCCGATGCCAAGGCGTACACCAATACCAAGATTCTTCATGTCTTCTTCTGCCTGATTGACTGGTTGGTGGCAGACCGCGCGCGCGGCGGCGACCGGTCGCTCCTGTGCCTGCAGCGCACTCAAATGTACGCACGTACGGACATTGGAAGACCTAACGGCAGTGGGTATCGGAACTTGAGGAAAAGCTCAGGGAAAACGCCGATTGCGGACGCGGCGGGAATTGAAAGCTATTTGTAATCCGGCGTACGCTTGTCAGCGCCTGGCCGCTGGCGCCGACGTCGGGCTGAAGTAATAGGGCACCAGCGACAGCGCCACCAACGCCACGGCGGACAGGAAGATTGCCGCGTAGGTCTGGGCCACTGGCCAGTCTTGCAAGTGACCAAGATTGGCAATCAGGCCGAAGCCCCAGGACGTCAATGCGGACCCCAGGAACACGAACGTATTGAGCAGGCCGAGTCCCCGGCCGCGTGCGGGCGCGGGAATCAGCGCGCGCCCCTGCGCCATGATCAGCGGGTGCAGCATGCCGAGCGTCGACAGCAGCGCCATCAGGCTCACGCCTGTCGCCACGCCGGAATCGGGCCACATCGTCAGTGCGATGCCGCCGGCCATCGACAGGCAACCCCACCCGCCGACCGCCGCCTTGATCGAGCTGCGCCGCACCAGCACAGGCAGCACGAAAGCCGTCAGGAAACCGGCCAGGCTCAACAGCATCAGCGCCATGCCGCGCGTGCCGGCCTGCAGGCCGAATACGTCGGCCAGATAGGGGCCGCTCCATGCATTGCGGAAGCTCGTACCGGCGGCCATCGCCACGCACAGCGGGATCAGGGTCCAGAGCGGCCGCAGCGTGAGCAACCTTACGCTCTCCGTCAGCATCGCACCCATGGGCGCCTGCCGTGCCTGTGCGTGGCCGTCATCGCGAACGAAACGCCAGACGCCATAACAGGCGAGCACCATGCAAAGCGCCGACAGTGCCATCGCGGGACGCCAGCCGACGTGCTGCGACGCCCAGCCCAGCGGGGCCGTCGCACACAGCGCGCCGATCATGCCCAGCGCATTCGATCGGCTTGCCACGCGCATGTACTGTCGTTCCGAAAGCTGCTCGGAGGCAAAGTGAAGCAATCCCATGAACACCGGCGCGCAGGCCAGGCCAAGGCCCATCTGCGCCAGCATCGCCACGGCGCCGTTCGGCGCCAGCACGAAGCCGATCGCCGATACCGCGCCAACGCCCAGCAGCAACGCCGTCGGCCGGCCCACGCCGTAGCGGTCGAACGCGATGCCAACGGGAATCTGCGCTGCGGCAAAAGCGAGGAAGAAGCAGGAGGACAGTGCGCCGAATCCAGCCGGCGACAGCCCGAAGTCATGCTGCAGTTCGGGCGCCATGACCGCCAGGCAGCTGCGGTAGAACTGGCTCAGGATGAAGGCGAAGGTCAGCAGGGCGATGCCGCGCGACGCGGTTGTCTCAGGCTCCGCGACGGTGCTTTCCTCGGGGAAAGTCGAATTCAATTCGTAGCTCTTACTGGAGGGGGCTCGCGGGCCATTCTACGCGGCTTGCACAGCTTGTAGGACGTCCGATGAAACGGCGCGGAAGAACTAAGCGGCGAATATCGGCCACTCGCGCGCCGAATGTTCCGCCAGGCAAAATCTCGCGTGCTACTGCTGCGGTCGCGTGCGGCCCAGCTTGCAGCCCCGATCGAGAAAGTCGCTGGCATGGCCGTTGGCGCCGCTGGCCTTGTCGACGGGTTCATCCACCACGACAAACCCGGCCTGCCCTTCCTGCCCTTGCGGCGGGCGCACATAGCCCAGGAACACGCCCCGATCGGCAATCCCGGCACCGGGACCGATGTCCTCCTTGACGACGTCGAACGGGTCCACCGGGAGCACCGGCTCGTCCGACGGTATCAGCCTTGCCCGCACCGGCTTGCCGCGAAACTGCATGTCGCGCCAACGCGTGTCGATCCCCCCACTGCGCATGAAGTCGCGCGCGCTTTCGCTGATGCAGTCCAGATGGATATGAAGCTGATCCTGGCTGCGCGCGGCACGGGCGTTGATCGCCAGACCCAGCAGCGTATCGGGCAGCGGATTGCCCACGGCCCGGGCCACGGTGTCACGCACGCTCCAGCCGAACGCCCAGGCATTGTGCTGGCGGTCGGACCATACGCGCGCGTCGTCGACGCCGCTGACCGGTTGCACGGGAATGACAAGGTAGTGCGATGCGCCGATCATGTCCTTGTAGAGCACGAAGCCGCGCTCACGATCGACGATCACGCAATCTGGATGAGTGGGGGTGTCGGGCTTCAGGCAGCGCTCCTGGACGTTCTTCCAGAGGCTGTCACGCGAGAATCCGCCGACGATGCGCTCGAGCAGGCCGGCATCGGCACAGGCCTGCCCAAATGCCGTGAGCGCCACAAGCCCCACGAGCGCCAGGCACCACCGCAACCGGCGTTTCACGGCGACCTGCGAGCGATGTGCTGGATGTACTCAGCGCGCAGTACGGCCACCATAGTAAGTGCCATTGCGGGGATTCGAAACCTGGTAAGCATGGTTGCGCGCCCAGCGCTGGGCGGCCAGAAATGCTTCGGGTTCACGTTGACTCCACGCACTCATCATCAGCGGCGAGGCATCTTCCTCGGTATTGAGGTAGACGGCCGCGCGATGCAGTGCCACCCGGTTACGGGATCCGGGAATCGTCGTGGTACGAATCGTCACGCGCATCAGTGCAATCCAGAAAGCCCAGATACAGAAGATTATGCATAAGCGCACATGACATGTGAATGACCGCGCGTGTGGCGGCATTGCGTATGTGGACAGTTATTTTCCTATGCTGCTCAGACGGCCGCGCCACGCCTGGATTTCCGGGCAGGTGCGGGTTTTCGAGCGTGGCGCGCACGCCACGCATGTATCGCACAGGAGATGCTGAGGATGCTGCATTCGTCCGTACTGACCCCGGCCAGGGCGCTGGCGGAGCGCAACCCCCGGCACTTCTGGAGCAGCGAGCCAAGCGGCAGCATGACCGATCCCGGACAGGACCCGCGTGGCGCGTCGGACCTCGATCCGCTATGGACCCTGCCCCGATGCGGCCCCGATGCGGCCTGTGCCGGTCAGCGAGGCGCGGCGGTCGAGCCGCGCACCACAAGCTCGGGCGTCAGTGTGACGGAGACCACCGGCGATTCGGGCTTGCCGATTTTCTGCAGCAGCAGCGTCGCGGCCTGCTCGCCCATCTCGTGTACGGCGATACGGATCGTCGTCAGCGGCGGTGTCAGCGCATCGACGAACGGCATGTCGTTATGCCCGACCACCGACACGTCCTCGGGACAGCGGATGCCATGCGCGCGCAGGTGGTCGTAGCAGCCCATC
>JAFAJB010000006.1 GCA_019236395.1 Cupriavidus sp. | reverse complement strand
CGATACGCCAATCGCGCAGGCCCAGCCCGTGTCCGAGGCCCCTGGAGAAAATCAGGAGAAGGCGCAAGCCGATGAACAGGCCGATGAACAGGCCGATGAACAGGCCGATGAACAGGCCGAAGCGCAGGTGGAGGAACAAGCCGAAGAACAGGCCGAAGAACAAGTCGCAGTGGTCGACGCCAATGCCTTCGTTCAACCGGCACCCAAGCCACGCATCGTGCTGCAGGCTGTGGTAGGCAAGACCGTGGCACTCGGCGCGCAGGCTCCGGCGGCGTCCCCCGCCGCCCCCGTTCCCGCAGCAGTCCCGCCCGCGCCGCCGCGCATCGTCGACTATCGCCTGCCGGGCGCCGGCCTGCTGGAAGCGGCCGATGAGAACGCCGAGCAGGTTTCGGAAGAACGGCTGCAGCAGACCGGCGAACTGATCGCGCAGCGCCTGGCCGAGTTCAAGGTGCCGGTGTCGGTGGTGGGCGCCAGTGCCGGCACTGTCATCACGCGATTCGAGGTCGATCCGGCCATGGGCGTGCGTGGCGCGCAGGTGGTGGGCCTGATGAAGGATCTGGCTCGCGCGCTCGGCGTGACGTCGATCCGGGTCGTCGAGACGATTCCGGGCAAGACCTGCATGGGCCTGGAACTGCCGAATCCGAAGCGACAGATGATCCGCCTGTCGGAAATCGTCAATGGCGGCGCGTTCCAGGCGCATGCGTCGAAGCTCGTGCTGGCGATGGGCAAGGACATTACCGGCAACCCGGTGGTGACCGATCTGGCGCGCGCACCGCACCTGCTGGTGGCGGGCACGACCGGCTCGGGCAAGTCGGTGGCGGTCAATGCCATGATCCTGTCGATGCTGTACAAGGCGACGCCCGAGGACGTGCGCCTGATCATGATCGACCCGAAGATGCTGGAGCTGTCGGTCTACGAGGGCATTCCGCACCTGCTGGCGCCGGTGGTGACAGACATGAAGCAGGCCGCGCACGCGCTCAACTGGTGCGTCGGCGAGATGGAAAAGCGCTACCGGCTGATGTCGGCGCTTGGCGTGCGGAACCTGGCCGGCTACAACCAGAAGATCCGCGCGGCGGAAGCGGCGGAGCAGAAGGTGCCCAATCCGTTCTCGCTGACGCCGGATGCGCCGGAGCCGCTGTCCACGTTGCCGCTGATCGTGGTGGTGATCGACGAACTGGCCGACCTGATGATGGTGGCCGGCAAGAAGATCGAGGAACTGATCGCTCGGCTGGCGCAGAAGGCGCGCGCTGCCGGCATTCACCTGATCCTGGCTACCCAGCGCCCATCGGTGGATGTGATCACGGGCCTGATCAAGGCCAATATCCCGACTCGCGTGGCATTCCAGGTGTCGTCGAAAATCGATTCGCGCACGATCCTCGACCAGATGGGCGCCGAAAGCCTGCTGGGGCAGGGCGACATGCTGTTCCTGCCGCCGGGCACCGGCTATCCGCAGCGTGTGCACGGCGCATTCGTGGCCGACGAGGAGGTGCATCGCGTGGTCGAGCACTGGAAGCAGTTCGGCGAGCCCGACTATGACGAAGCCATCCTGGCGGGCGATACCCCCGAAGCGGGCAGCGCCGATCTGTTCGGCGAAGGTGGCGACGGCGAGGCGGACCCGCTCTACGACGAGGCCGCCCAGTTCGTGCTGACGTCGCGCCGCGCATCGATCTCCGCCGTGCAGCGGCAGTTGCGCATCGGCTATAACCGCGCCGCGCGCCTGATCGAACAGATGGAAGCGGCCGGGCTGGTGTCCCCGATGGGCCGCAACGGCACGCGCGAAGTGATTGCGCCCGGGCCGGCGGACTGAGGAGCGGGACATGGCGGCAACCCCTGGCAACCTGCTGCATGACGTGCCGGTTCATGCAACCGAGGAGATCTTTACCGATCTGCTGCAATGGCAGGCGGCCGGCCGGGTGCGCATCGAACGCATTGTCTCGAACGGACAGGCCAGTCCTCCCGACTTCTGGTACGACAGCGCCGATGACGAATGGGTGCTCGTGGTCAGTGGCAGTGCCGCCGTGGAAATCGATGATGGCACGGTGCACACGTTGGGTGCCGGCGACTGGCTCCACCTGCCGGCCCGTTGCCGCCATCGCGTGGCGTGGACCGACGCTGAACAGCCTACGATCTGGCTCGCGGTTCACGTGACGCCGGTGTCCTCGCGCGCGCCCTGATACGCTGAAACGCCGGATGCCCTTATGATGGCGGGACGTTCCCGAGCAGAGGTGCCGGCTTGCCCATCTCATCCAGGCGGATTCACTTCCTAGCGCCGCTGGCCTTCCTCCTGGCCATGGTCATGGCCTATGGCTGTGGCCCGGAGGCCCGGGCCGACACCTTGCGTATTGGTTCCAAGCGCTTCACCGAGTCTTACATCATCGGCGAAATCCTGACGCAGGTCGCCGCGCCGCACGCGTCAGTGCAGTATCTGCCCGGTCTGGGCAATACGGCCATCGTCTTCGAAGCGCTCAAGGCCGGCAATATCGATCTCTATCCCGACTACACCGGGACGCTCGCCAGTGAAATCCTGAAGCTGCAGGGGCCCGCCACACTGGAACGGATCAACGCGGCGCTGGCGCCGATGGGACTCGGCGCGGACATCGTGCTCGGTTTCGAGAATACCTATGCGATTGCCGTTTCGGAGGCGCGCGCGGGCAGTCTGCGGACGATTGGCGACCTCGCGCAGCAACCGGCGTTGCGGCTCGGGCTGTCCCACGAGTTCCTGGGCCGCGCCGACGGCTGGCCGGCGCTCAGGCGTGCCTATCGGTTGCCGCAGCAGCCGGTGGGGATCGACCATGGGATCTCCTACGAGGCGCTCGCGCACGGACAGATCGATGCGACCGATATCTATTCGACCGACGCGAAGATCCGCCGCTATCACCTGCGCGTGCTGGAAGACAGCCTGCACGTGTTCCCGCGCTATGACGCGGTGATCGTCTACCGGCTCGATGTGCCGCAGCGCCATCCGGCGGCATGGCAGGCGCTGCGGGATCTGGCGGGCCGCATCAGCGTGCAGGACATGATCGACATGAACGCCGCGGCCGAGATCGACGGCCAATCGTTCGCGGCCGTGGCCAGGAAGTTCCTCGCAGGGCATTCCGCGACGCCAGCGAACGCTGCCATTGACGATGCCGATCTCCGCCGCGGCCTGACTGGCCTGCTGCTGAGCGGCGAAACCGGGCGGCTGACCGTGCGGCATCTGGCGCTGGTCGGTGGCGCGGTGGGCGCGGCCACGCTGGTCGGCGTGCCGCTGGGAGTGGTTGCCGCGCGCCGGCGCCGGTTTGGTCAGATCCTGCTGGCCGTGGTCGGCATGCTGCAAACCATCCCGTCGCTGGCGCTGCTGGCGATGCTGATCCCGCTGCTTGGCCGTATCGGCACCTGGCCGGCGCTGGTTGCACTGTTCCTCTACGCGTTGCTGCCGATCGTGCGCAATGCGTGTACCGGCCTGCAGGAGGTGCCAGGCGGCATGCGCGACGCGGCGAGGGCGCTGGGCATGCGGCCGTTGCAGGTACTCAGGTATGTGGAACTGCCCCTGGCCATGCCCGTGGTGCTGGCAGGCGTCAAGACTGCCGCCATCATCAGCGTAGGCACGGCCACGATCGCCGCGTTCGTCGGGGCCGGCGGGTATGGCGAGCGGATTGTGACAGGGCTGGCCCTGAATGACGCGACCCAGCTTCTGGGTGGTGCGATTCCGGCGGCGCTGCTGGCGCTGGCGGTGCAGGGCGGATTCGCGCTGGTCGAACGTCTGGGGGAACGAAAGCGCGCACGCTGACCGAATTTTGGGTAACAATGCGGTGTCCCCCAAAAAGCAAAACCAACGGTACTGCGCATGCGTGGATTCGGAAACGGATTACTGGCGTTGATTGCGTGGCTGTCAGTGGGAGCGGCCTGGGCCGCGCCGCCCGTTGCATCCGCCGATCAGATCGAGCGCGGACGCTACCTTGCGCGTATCGCCAATTGCGTGGCCTGCCACACAGGCGATGGCGGCGCACCGATGGCCGGGGGGCGGCCGCTGGAAACCGGCGCCGGCACGGTCTACTCGACCAACATCACCCCCGATTCCGACACTGGCCTGGGTCGCTATTCGTTCGACGACTTCGATGGCGCCGTGCGGCGCGGCGTGGCGCGCGACGGCAGGCGGCTCTATCCGGCCATGCCCTATCCCTCGTACGCGAAGATGACGCGCGAAGACGTGGCCGCCATGTATGCCTGGCTGCGTGCCGAGGTCAAGCCGGTACGGCAGGCCAATCGCGACGCCGGCATGCAATGGCCCTACAGCATGCGCTGGCTGATGGTGCCGTGGAATCTGCTCCACCTAGAGGAAGGGCCAACGCCCGCCAATACGACCAAGGGCGCCGCGTGGAATCGCGGGGCCTATATCGTCCAGGCCGTTGCGCATTGCGGCGCGTGCCATACGCCGCGCGGCATGCTGTTCGGCGAGAAAGGTACCGATACGCGCAGCCGGGATTTCCTGTCCGGCGCGATGGTGGAGGGCTGGTCGGCCACGAACCTGACCGGTGACCCGGTGACCGGCCTGGGAGCGTGGTCGCTGGCGGAAATCGTCGAATACCTGCATACGGGGCGCAACGCCCATGCCACGTCGTTCGGGCCGATGTCGACGGTCATCGCCTCGTCGACGCAGTACATGACGCCGGGCGATCTCGAAGCGGTGGCGACGTATCTGAAGTCAATTCCGGGGGCTCGCCGCGAAACGCAGGAGTTTCGCTATGACGGGGCGGTTACCACGCGGCTCGAGCAGGGCCGGTTCGATACGGCCGGCGCGCGCCAGTATGCGACGTACTGCATGCCGTGCCACAACGCCAACGGCAAGGGCTTTTCGCGCGTGTTCCCGCCGCTGGCGGGAAACCCGACCGTGGTGGACCCGAACCCCGCTTCGCTGGTGAATCTGCTGCTGAACGGCGCCGTCACCGCCCGCGTCAACACCGCGCCAACCGACTACCACATGCCAGGTTACGGCTGGACCATGGAGGACCAGGAGCTCGCCCACCTGCTGACTTTCATTCGCAGCAGCTGGGGGAATCGCGCCGCGCCGGTTTCCCTGGAGACCGTGTCGGAACGCCGCGCCGCGCCAGGAAAGCCTTCACCGAACGCACGATGACCATTACTCGCAGAGACTTCCTGAACGGTACCGCGCTGACGATTGCCGCGGGGATGACACCCGCCAGTCTGCTGCGCGCGGCGGAGGCATCGGGCGCGTCCGGGCCGGCCTATCCTCCGGCCCTGACAGGCCTGCGCGGCAACCACGCCGGTACCTTCACGCTGGCCCACAGCCTGGCCCGCGAAGGGGCCGCCTATCCGGGCGTGATGGCGCGGGAATCGTATGACCTGGTGGTGGTGGGCGGAGGCATCGGCGGTTTGTCGGCCGCGTGGTTTTATCAGCAGAAGTTCGGTGCCAAGTCGCGCATCTTGATTCTCGATAATCATGACGATTTTGGCGGGCATGCCAAGCGCTGCGAGTTCACGGTGCGCGGCCGCACGCTGGTGACGTACGGCGGCAGCGCCGAAATGCCGCCATCCGCCAATGACAACGCCGCAGTTCGCACGCTGCTGGCCGGGCTCGAACTTTCGCCCACCGCCCAGACCCGCCCCGGCGACGATTATGTGCGGCGTGGCCTTGGACGCGCGGTCTTCTTCGATGCCGAGCATTTCGGGCGCGACCAGTGGCTGGCCGGCGACCCGTTCGCCGCGCTGATCGACGCGGGCAACAGCGGTACGCGTCCGGGGCCGGTCGATATCGGCGCGTTTCTCAATGCCGCGCCGCTGTCCCCGGCCGACCGTCAGGCCCTGCAGCGGCTGGCGCAGGGAGAGACCGATTATCTGGCCGGCACGCCGGCCGAGGCGCGGGCGCGCTATCTGCAAACCACGCGCTACGCGACGTTCCTTCGAGACAAGGCCGGGCTGGGGCTCTCGGCGCTGCGCTTCCTGCGCAGCCGCAGCCAGGACGCCTATGCGCTCGATGCCGATGGCGTGTCGGTGGCGCAGGCCATCTCGATCGGCCTGCCGGCCGGCGCCGGCATGCCCGCGCTGGCCATCGACCCGCGCCTGGGAAAATCCCCGGCGTCGCGCCTCTGGTTCCCCGACGGAAACGCCACGCTGGCACGCGCGCTGGTCGGCCGGCTGGTGCCCGACGTAACAACGGCCCACGGCCAGGACATCGTTGGCGCGCGATTCGATTATGGGAAGCTCGATCGCGACGGGAATCCGGTGCGCATCCGGCTTAGCAGCACGGCTATCGCCATCGAGCCCGATGTGCGCATCACGCGCGTCACCTATGGCTGGCAAGGCAACCTGCAACGGGTGGAGGCCCGGCACGTGATCGTCGCCGGGTACGACATGATGGTGCCGTTCATCCTGCCGTCGCTACCCGCCCCGACGAAGGCGGCGCTGCGCTCGTGCGTCAAGGCGCCGCTGGTCTATACGAAAGTGGCGCTCGATAACTGGCGTGCGTTCGATGCGCTGAAGACCTGGCGGATACACGCACCGACCATGGCCTATTCCGATCTGTGGCTCGAATCCACAGCAGGGGGCAAGGACGACCCGGTGGTGCTGCACATGCTCTACGTGCCGACCGTACCCGACAGCGGCATGCAGCCGCGCGAGCGCTTCCGCGCGGGCCGCGCGTTCCTGCTGGGCACGCCGTTCGAGGTGCTCGAGCGCGATATCCGCAGTCAGCTCGACCGTATGCTGGTATCGGGCGGATTCAAGTCCGCACGCGATATCCGCGCGATCACGGTCAATCGCTGGGCACATGGCTACAGCTATATGCCGTCAAGCCTTGTCCCGGACGACGCCAGCCTGCAGGCCGCATTGGAGCAGGCCGGGCGGGGTGAGGGGAATATCCGGATCGCCGGCGCCGATACTGCGGCCAGTCCTTCGGTGACCGGCGCGATCGAGCAGTCTTCGCTGGCGGTGTCGTCCCTGAAGACGCCGACTTAAGCCAAGGCAACAGGTCGCACCGGGCATGTTCGGCTTGATCGCCAGACCCGGTTTCCCGAAGCCTGTGGATGACCATGCCGGTAGTGCCCCCAAGCTACAAGAGCTGAGGGGGCACTGGTCCGGTTGGCAATTGTCGAGATCCTTCGCAGGCGGGCGGGCCGCTCAGCCGCCGGTGACAAACTTGTGCAGCAGTCGCCGGAACTCGTCGAACTCTTCCTGCGAGAATCCCTTCAGGCGATGGTTCAGCACCTCCGGCGCGATGGCTGGAATTTCCGCGGAGACCATTCTTCCCTTGGAGGTCAGCGTCAGGTTCACCACGCGACGGTCATCGATGCTGCGGCTGCGCTCGAGCAAGCCCTTTTCCTCGAGCTTGTCCAGCATGCGCGTCATCAATCCACTGTCGATGCCAAGCAGCTTGCTGATCTCAAATGGCGTGGCGGCCATCCCGCGCGTCAGCGCCAGGAGGATGCCCATTTGCTGCCCGTTGATATCGAGAGGGCGCAATGCGGAATCCATTTCCATCAGCAGGCCGTTGCGTGCCTTGTTCAGATGAAAGCCAATGCTCTGAGTGAGCTGGAAGTTGTCTGATGTGTAGTGCTTCATTGCCGTTTCCTTTGTCGAAGACGGTCCATTTGATCGTGCATGCGGAGTGTAGTCTGGCAAATCCTGAGTCGAATGGGAATTCAATTTTATTGTGATTTGATGTAGATGAATTGAAACTGGTACTGAAATCCTGTGGATACTCTGAAAGATTCGGATCAGATTCTGGTTGATAAGCACCCATACGGGTTATCCAATGACTCGACAATATGGCATGAGGCGACAGGAATAGTAATCGCCACGGGATTTTGAAGGGGCATGACCTATAGCGCTGCAGAAATATTTAATTCACTGCGCGAGAAAGTTCATCACGCGATGGCGCTCGTCGCCGCACTCGCTCCGGTACATTCGTGGATACGTACAAAAGGGCTTGAAGTGTCACTTCAGGCCGTCAAACCGGAGCGTGGAATGCATCGAAGACTGCGACCGACAATCGCGGGATGTCTGGCGGCCGTGGCGCTGGCGGGCGGCGCACAGGCACAAGGCAGTGCCGAGGATGCCAACAAGAGCAACAATCCCCTAAATCTGGCGGCATCCTTCAATATCCAGAATTACTATTCCCCGAGCCTCTTTGGCAGCAATGCCCATACCAACGATCTTCTGCTGCGTCCCACTTTGCCGCTGGGGCCCAACAAACTGATTGGCGTGCCGCAGATAATCCGGGGAACGGTGCCCGTAAGTACACGCCCGAAAGCGGACGGTTCATATGAAACCGGACTTGGCGATATCAATCTGTTCGATATATTCCTGCTTCACACAGAGGGTATCCAGATTGGCGCCGGTCCATTACTGACGCTGCCAACTGCGACTGATCCGAGTCTGGGTACAGGCAAGTGGCAGGCGGGCGTGGCTGGTGTCGTGGTGGATGCCAAGCCCGCGCGACTGCTGGGGATGCTGGTGCAATGGCAGCATTCGTTCGCCGGGCAAAGCAGCCGGCCGGACGTGCAGTCCCTGACTGCGCAGCCATTCATGATCTTCAACCTGCCGGAAGGGTGGTATGTGCGTTCCACCGGGACCTGGACCTTCGATCTGCAGCATGGCAACTACTATGTTCCGGTAGGCTTGGGCGCGGGCAAGGCCTGGAGAGACGGCAGCACGATCTTCAACGCGTTCGTCGAGCCACAGTATTCCGTTCTCCATCAGGGCACCGGCGTGCCACGGTGGACCATCTTCGCTGGTCTCAACATGACGTTCGGAAAATGAAGCGTGCGCTCCTGGCTTCTGTGGTGATGCTGCTGGCAACCGGTTTCGGGCTGCCGCCAGCAGCTTGCGGTCAATCCCAGGCTCAAGGACAGCCCCAGGGCCAGGATCAGGGCCAAGGACAGGGCCAAGGACAGGCGGAGGCCGCAAAACCGGCAAGCGACGCGCAGCCGTCAGCCGCAAAGAAGCGCCTTTCATTCT
>JAFAJB010000227.1 GCA_019236395.1 Cupriavidus sp. | reverse complement strand
TCCGCGCTACATGCACGATTTCACGCGCGATATCGAATCGGGCACGGTCAAGATCAACCGCACCACCACGGGCAACCTGGTCAACGCGCCGTTTGGCGGCCTCAAGCGATCGAGCACCTCGACGTTCCGCGAATCGGGACGCGCGGGTCTCGAGTTCTATACGCAAATCAAGACGGTCTACCAAGGCGTGTGAAGGATTACAAACATGAAGAAAGCCATCAAGCTTGAATTGAAGGAAGCGCGCCACATGGTGGCCGCCGCAATCCGCAAGGCCGAGGAAATCGGCGTGCTCGAGTCGATCTGCATCGTCGATGACGGCGGCTACCCGCTGCTGCTCGAACGTATGGACGGCGCCCGCATCACCGGGCCGCAGATTGCCTGGAACAAGGCGTTCACGGCCGCCGGCCACAAGCGCTCGACGCACCTGTTCAACACGCCGCCCAATGGCCCGGCGCTGCCCGGCAATGAAGCCTTCGGCATCCAGTGGAGCTTCGACGGCAAGTTCGCCGTGTTCGTGGGCGGCTATCCGATCGTCGTCAACGGCGAGGTGATCGGCGGCGTGGGCCTGTCGGGCGGCAACGGCGAGCAGGACACGGCCTGCGGCGTGGCGGCGCTCGAAGCGCTGCGCGACCTGCTGGCCGCCGAGGACCTGACCGTGCTGGCGCAGGCCGACATCAAGAAGTAACCAGCCAGGGAATCGTCATGTCCTATCGGGTCGAGGTTGCGGAAACGCAGCAGGTATTCATGGTGGCGCCCGGCGAGTCGGTGCTCGATGCCGCCTTGCGCAGCGGCGTCAGCCTGGCGCACGAATGCACGTTCGGCGGCTGCGGTACGTGCCGCGTGCGGGTGGTGGATGGCGCCGTCACCTATGAAGAGTTCCCGATGGGACTGACCGAGGAAGAGGCCGACGCGGGCTTTGCGCTGGCATGCCAGGCACGCCCCGCCGGCAACCTGGTGATCAGCGCGGCGCGTTCGGCGGAGCCTGCCATTCCCGCGCGGCGTACCTCGGCGACGGTTCAGGCAGTCGCACCGCTCGGCCCCGACGTGCTGCATCTGCGGCTGGCACTTTCCGACGCCGAAGCGTTTGCGTTCGAGCCCGGCCAGTACATGAAGATCCTGCTCGACGACGGCAGCCATCGCAGCTTCTCGATGGCATCGGCGCCGAACGGGAACACCATCGACTTCCACGTGCGACAGATTGCCGGCGGGCGTTTTACCGCAGGCCGGCTACCGCAACTGCGCCCCGGCGACAGGCTCGAAGTCGAAGTGCCGCTCGGCAGTTTCACGCTTCGCAAGGAAGACTACCGGCCGCTGTTGATGGTGGCCACTGGCACAGGTCTCGCGCCGATCAAGAGCATGCTCGAGGCGCTGATGGATGATCCCGACTGCCCGCCGGTATGGCTCTACTGGGGCATGCGCTCGGCCGCCGATCTCTACCTGCATGACGAAATCGCCCAATGGGGCGAACGTCTCTACGATTTCCAGTACGTGCCGGTGCTCTCGCGCGCCGACGATGGCTGGCAGGGCCGGCGCGGTTATGTGCATGACGCAGTGGCTGCCGATATCGGCGACCTGTCCGAGCACGCGATCTATCTGTGCGGTTCGCCGAACATGATCCGGGATGCCAAGCAGACGTTCATGGTGCTTGGCGCGCAGGCGCCGTTCATCTATTCGGATGGATTTACGTTCCAGCACGCACCTGGCTAGAGTCCGATGCGTAGTGCGGATCTTAATGTCTACCCCATGTCTGCAATGAGGGGGTAACGGTATACAATAGCGGCATTCACGCCGTGGCCCAGTGCACCGGCGTCCACCGAATTCCGACGGCCGATCCCGACCATGAACGACGCCACTGCCAGTGCCTACAGCCGGAATCCGGACGCTCCGGCTGCCAGCCTGGGTGCCCAGCATTCCCCGCTTTTCGCGCTTGTGACCGACACCCTGCGCCAGCGCATCCTCGGCGGCCAGTACGAGCAAGGGGAGCGGCTGGTGGAAAACACGTTGTCGCAGGAGCTGGGCGTTTCGCGTATCCCGGTGCGCGAGGCGCTGCGCGCGCTGGCCGCTGAAGGGCTGATCCGCATCGAACCGCGCCGGGGCGCCTCGGTGGCCCGGCTGTCGCCCAATATCGCCCGCGAGATGGTGGAAGTGCGTGCCACGCTCGAAGGCCTCAATGCCAAGCTGGCGGCGCAGCGCCGCGATCCGACGCTGATCCTGGAACTCGAGAAGGTGCTCAAGGAAGGCAACGACGCCGTCAACAGCGGCCAGACCGAGCGCTTTGTCGAACTGAACTCGCGCTTTCACGAAGTGCTGGGCAATATCGCCGCCAACAGCGTGCTGCAGGACATGATGCGCTCGCTGCGCGAACGCACGGCGTTGCTGTTTGCGCCTGCCAACCTTAGTCGTGCACGCACCAACTGGGATGAGCACGCGCAGATCCTGCAAGCAGTGATCGCCGGCGATGCCGATCTGGCGTCGCTATTGGCCACGCGCCATGTCTTCAGCGCCGCGAAGGCCGTCGAGGCCATGAACCTCGACCCGACGTCTCCCGCCGCCACCGACGCCGGCAAGGCGGCCTGATTCTCCTGCCCCAAGCTTTCCACTAGCCTCTGGACCGGTTCGGCGCGAACGTACCGGACCTGGGCTGCCCTTCTTTGCCCTCGCATTCCCCCACATTCCCATCACGCCGCGCAATGGCATGACGCGCACCATGAAATGGCGCACTGCACCATTGCGGTGTATACTGTAGTCCAGTGTTAACCACAATTGGGAATGACGATCATGAAATACCCGGATGCTTCGTACTTCGACCGTCCGGTGGGCGAGCAGCTCTTGAGCCACTTCGCACGCCGTGACGCCATTCGGCACGCCACGCCGCTGCTGCCGTTCCGTTTCACCGACCTGCTGGCGCTGTTCCGTGGCGCCGACGCGCGTCGCAAGACCGTCTGAGCAGCGCAGACCCAATAAAAAACCGCCCGGTCAGGGCGGTTTTTTGTTGGGTCACACCGAAAATCAGAGCGATCAGAGCGTCGTGGGCGGCAGTTCAACACTGCCGAATTCGGCCGAACGCGTACCAGCGATCGGCCGGTTGCTCGCACCGAAATACGCGAACGCAACCGACAGTTTGACCGCCTCGGAATCGTTACGGCCCGCGGCATGGAACAGGCTGCTGTCGAACATCAGCACATCGCCGCGGTGCAATGCCAGCGGCATCGCGCCCTTCAGCAACTGCTGGCTGGCCGGGTGCGCCTCGACCAGAAACTCGGCCGGATCGAGCTGCGCGGGATCGAGACGTGCACGATGCGAGCCCGGAATGACGCGCAGCACACCGTTGCGCTCGTCCTCGTCGCCCAGCGCCAGCCAAACCGTAACCAGTTCTGGCTTGACGAACGACCAGTATCGCGTGTCCCGGTGCCAGCCCGTCTGGCTGCCATAGTGCGGATGCTTGGTCATCACGCAGTTGTGGTGAGCCAGCGTCAGGCGGGCAGGTTCACCCAGTAACGCCTCGACGGTCGCCACCAGCGCCGGGTCACTGGCCCAGCGGCGAAATGCCGCGTCACGGCCGTACGCCTGGCGCAGCCGGCGCACCGTGTAGCCGCCCGCCGACTCGCGCGACTCCGGCGCACCCGGGTAGCCGAGATCGGCCTCGAACTCCACCGGCGGCACCGCGCCGGCCAGATGTTCTCGCGTCACCGCTTCCAGTTCGGCGCAAGTGGCCTCGTTGGCGAACTTGCGCAGCACGATATAGCCGCCCGCGTGAAATTCGCGCGCCAGACTGGCCAGTGCGGCCTGATCGGCAAGCGGGGCAGATGAGTCAAAGTCAAGGGAAGCGGACGCGCCAGACGCGTGGTGTTGCGGGGCAGTCATTGCAGCGATTGAGACGAATCTGAAAGTGGCAAGGCGCCAACAAGGTCGATGATGCCAGAAGCTGCGAGATCCGGCGCGGCCTTGCGGCTAATTCGACGTTTTCCGACCTGGGCTACGAAGTATTCCAGATCGCCCCAGCGTGCGGAAACCCACTGTCCGAAGCGACCCCTACGCCGCTACAATGGCCGGACCTTTTCACCGTCGAAGCCGCAACCACCGATTCCAATCCGCCCCAAGAGAGCGTCAACGTGACCGCCCGACCGAAGATCATTGCCTCGCTGGCCGAGGCGCAAACCCAGCTTGGCCGCATCGTACTGGGCAAGCCGCGCGAGGTAAGGCTGGCCCTGGCGTGCATGCTAGCCGGCGGTCACCTGCTGCTGGAAGACCTGCCAGGCGTTGGCAAGACCACGCTTGCTCATGCGCTGGCGCAGACACTGGGGTTGCAGTATCAGCGCGTGCAGTTCACGAGCGACCTGCTGCCCGCCGACCTGGTCGGCGTATCGGTCTTCATGCGCGAGACAGGCGAGTTCCGTTTCCATCGTGGTCCCGTGTTTGCCCAGCTAGTGCTGGCCGACGAGATCAATCGCGCGCCACCCAAGACGCAGAGCGCCTTGCTCGAAGCAATGGCGGAGCGCCAGGTGACGCACGATGGCGTGACCCATGCGCTGCCATTGCCGTTCTTCGTAATCGCTACCCAGAACCCGCTTGAACAGATCGGCACGCACGCACTGCCGGAGTCGCAGCTCGACCGCTTTGCGATGCGGATTTCGCTTGGCTATCCGGACCCGGCATTCGAGCGAGTGTTGTATCTCGGCGGCGCCACCAGGGAAGACGCGACGGCCGTGATGGACGCCGATCAGGTCGTGAGTCTGCAGGCGGCAGCGAACAAGGTCTACGCCAGCCCCGCACTGGTCGACTATGTCCTTGCGCTGGTACAGGCCACACGCACAGGGCAGGACTTTGCGGCCGGACTGTCGCCACGCGCCGGGCTCACGCTACTGGCCTGCGCACGGGCTTGGGCACTGCTCGATCAGCGCGACATGGTGCTGCCCGAAGACGTCCAGGCCGTATTCGAGCCCGTTGCCGCGCATCGATTGCTGCCGGCCGGACATGGCGCATCGCGCCAGGGCGCTGACGCGTTGGACCGCCTGCTGGCCAGCGTCGCAATTCCCTGAAACTGCTCGCGCTCGCACAACCTCATGACCAGGCGGCACGCCATCCCCGCGCCAGTTCCGCGCGCCCCGGCACGGGGAGGACGCCTCACCGCGTGGCTGCGCCGCACCCATGGTCCGGTCAATGGCGTAGTCACGCTTGATCGCAGGCATCTGTATATCCTGCCCACGCGCAGCGGCGCGGGCTTTGCGGTGTTGCTGCTGGCCATGCTGGTAACTTCACTCAACTACGAAATCAGCCTCGGCTTTGCTCTGACGTTCCTGCTGGCGGGCATCGGCATGTCGTGTATGTGGTCGGCCTACCGGAACCTGCTCGACCTCACGGTTTCGGCCGGGCCGGTGGAGCCAGCCTTCGTCGGAGATAGCGTGGTCTTTGCGCTGCACGTCGACAATCAGGACGGGGCGGCCCGGATCGGCGTGGAAGCGCGCACTCGGCTGTCCGACGGCCTTGTGCCTGCGGCGTCGCTGACACTCGACGCGATGGCCGGCGGTGCATTGCCGGTGCGGCTGCCTGCCACGCGGCGCGGCAGGCTGGCTTTGCCGCGCGTCACGATCTTCAGCCGCTTTCCGTTTGGTCTCTTTCGCGTCTGGAGCTATGCCGACCTGGCGCTGTCGGCCATCGTCTATCCCGCGCCGGAGGTCAATCCGCCGCCGCTGCCACTGGCACCCCAATCCGACGACGCCGATGACGGCGCGGTCACCGTGGCGTCGGACGACGGGATCGACCAGTTGCGCAAATATCGGCCTGGCGACCCGTTGCATCGGATTGCATGGAAACACAGCGCGCGCACCGGAAAATGGCTCAGCCGATCCGGGCACACACCGCGCCGGCCGACCTGCTGGATCGACTGGGCCGCCCTCCCCGTGTCGATGAACACGGAGGCGCGTCTGTCGCGACTCTGCGCCTGGGTGCTGGCAGCGGGCGACGCCACGGAAATCGGTCTGCGCCTGCCTGGAATCGAGATCCCGCCCGGTTATGGCGCCTCGCATCGGCGTACCTGTCTGGAAGCGTTGGCGCTCTGGCCTGAGCGGCGGATGCCATGACGGCGAAGATGAAAACGCCGCCGCAAACGGTGCGCCCGCTCGGCCATCAGGAACACGGCATGCTGATCGGCCAGCTTGCGCTGGTGCTGGCGCCGCAGGCGCGCACGCTTCCCGTTTCGGTCAGCCTGCTGTTGCTGTTGTTGCTGGCGTGGCGCTGGCTGCTGTGGCGGAGCCGGGCACCATTGCCATCGAAGCCGCTGATCGGCATAGCGGCCCTGCTTGTGATCGCGATCGCCGCGGCACTGGTCTGGCAAAGCGGGGGCAGGCTGGGGCGCGAGCTCTGCATTGCGCTGCTGGCGGCATTCGTGATTCTGAAGCTGATGGAAACCCGTGCGCTGGCCGATGCCACGCTGGTCACGCAGCTATCCTTTTATCTGCTACTGACCCTGTACCTCGCGGATCAACCGTTCTGGCTGGCCCTCTACAGCATGGCGATTGGCGCATGGATCCTGCGCAACTGGCTGCTGTTGCACCACCCCGAGGTGCGCGGGCGGCTGGCCATCTGGCCGCTGCTCGGACGCATGGCGCTCTTCGGCCTGCCGTGGGCGCTGTTCCTCTTCGTCCTGTTTCCGCGCCTCGATCATCCGTTGTGGCGCCTTCCGCAATCGGAGCCGACCGGACGCACCGGCATCAGCGAGACGATGAAGCCGGGCAGTATCGGCGAGCTGATCCAATCGCCGGAAGTTGCATTCCGTGCCGATATCGTCGGCGATGAACTGCCGCCCAGCGCACTCTACTGGCGGGCCTTCGTGCTCTGGAACTACGATGGCGAAACCTGGCGGCCAGCTTCGACACCATTGATGCGCGAGGCGCGCGGATTGCATGACGATATCGCCAGCGACGATGTTTCCGGCCCGGCCGCACCAAGCGTGCATGAATACAACATCACGCTGGAGCCCACGCAGCAATCGTGGCTGTATGTGCTCGACCGCGGCATAGCCGTCTCCTCAAGCCTCAATGCGCAGGTTTCGATCGACGATGAGTTCTTTGCCAGCGCGCCGATCGACCGGCCGCTGCGGTATCGCGGGCGCTCGACGCTTGGCGGCACGCCACAGCCGCTGACCCGGCGCGCGATACAGTTGGCGCTTGCGCTGCCGGAGGGCAACCCGCGTAGCCGTGAACTGGCGGCAAAGTGGGCAAGCCAGTATCCCGATCCATGGCAACGCGTGCAGGCCGCATTGCGCCTGTTTGCCGCCGCGCCATTCGCCTATACGCTCTCTCCGCCGCGGCTCGGCCGCGATCAGGTCGACAGCTTCCTGTTTGAAACCCACCGGGGCTTCTGCGAGCACTACGCCAGCAGCTTTGTGTTCCTGATGCGTGCGGCGGGCGTGCCGGCACGCGTCGTTGCCGGATATCAGGGCGGAGAGTTCAACCCGGTCGGGCGGCACTATGTGGTTCGTCAGTCCGACGCCCACGCGTGGGCAGAGGTCTGGCTGGCCGGACGCGGCTGGGTGCGCGTGGATCCAACCGGCGCGGTAGCCCCCAGCCGTGTCGAGCGCGGCCTGGATGCGGCACTGGGCGCAGACGAGGTCCCGGCCTTGGCCAGCCTGAGGGCGCCGGGCTGGTTGCGCGATTTGCGCTGGGGCATCGATGGCCTCAGCTATACGTGGCAACGCTGGGTCCTGCAATACGACCGGAAGCAACAGGGCAGGCTGCTCGAGCAGGCCGGGCTGACCGGTAAGTTGCCCACCGTGCTGGTCGGCGGGCTGGCGGCCTTGAGCCTGCTTGCGCTGCTGCCACTCTGGCTGCGGCGCCGACACGTCGATCCGGTCCAGGCGTTATATGAGCGGTTTTGCGGGCTGCTGGCGCAGCACGGCTGCGCACGCGATGCAGCCGAAGGGCCGCGCGACTTTGGCGCCCGCGCCAGCGCGGCGCTGCCGCGCGCCGAACCGGCTGTGCGAGCGTTCACTGATCACTACGTGGCATGGCGCTACGGGCCTGCGACAACGCAACGGGAGACCGAAGTGATCGGCCGGCTTCGCGCATCGCTGCGCGAACTGTCCAGATCGTTACGCCGATAGGACTGTTCCGCACGGCCGCCTTGCCAATCGCATGATTCGTGCATATAGTTTCATTCGTAACTATTACAAATGAAATCAGATCGCCATGTCTTTCGAGCGTCGCATTGACCGCTTTTGTGCCGACCATCCGGAAGCCCCGCGCGACCTGATTCTGGCATCGCGTCTCCTGCTGAGGTCAGCGCGGCTGCTGCGCCAGCACATCGAGCGGGCACTCGCCGCGCATGATCTCGACCTGAACCAGTATCTGGTTATCAGCATGCTGGCCATCGATGCCAGCGAACCGACCATGCCTTCGGAACTGGGCATGGCGATCGACGCCACGCGTACGCAGATGACGCGCCTGATCGATGGGCTCGAGGCGCGAGGCCTGGTCCGGCGCCGGGCATCGCAGCACGACCGGCGGACCCTGGAACTCAGCCTCACCCCGGCGGCCCACGCCTTGCTGGAGCGCGCCGCCCCGGCCGTACACGCAGCCTATGGCGAGGCATGGGCGCCGATCGGCAAGGCCGGGCTGGCAGGCGCTACACGTGATCTTTCGCGGCTGCATCAGCATCTTGTCGCACTGGAAGCGGGTGAATCGTGACGGCTCAGGTGGACCCCTGGCATCGCCTGCGCGCCCGCATGCGATGGCTGCGCCTGCTAAGTCATCAGCAGCGCCAGACGCTGATCATGATGCTGCTGGCATTGGCCACCGGCGTCGAGTTCCTTGAGAACATCATGTTCGTGTTCGCGTCGAGCCATATCGTCGGCGGCATCGATGCGGACCCGCGCAGTTTTGCGCTCGTACAGGCCGCCTACGCCGTGGGCAGCATGCTGATGATTCTCAAGCAGCAATGGCTTGCAAAGCGTTTCGGCTATCGCTACTACCTGACCGGATCGCTGATGCTGTTCATGGCCGGCACACTGACCGCCGCCACCAGCACCGGGCTGACCCAGATGGTGGGCGCGCGCTTTTTGCAAGGCGTGGGCGGCGGAGCACTGTTCACGAGCTGCCGAATCCTGGTGAACCTGATGTTTGGCCCGGCCGACCGGCCGCGCGCCACACGCATTTTCATGCTGGGCATATTTGGCGCATCGACGCTGGGCCCGGCGTTCGCCGCGGAGCTGGTCGATCGTGGTGTCTGGCAGGATGTCTTCTACGGCGTGCTGCCGTTCGCCGCCTTGGCCGCGCTCGGCGCCTGGCTATTGCTGCCCGATGCCGAGGCACGTGACGACATGGAAGGGCCCGCACTCGGGCCGCTGCTGCTGTTCGGTGTAGCGATCGTCGCACTGCAGGCCTCGCTGACGGAAGCACGCTTCGACATTTTCTCGCACCCGCTGCGCGTGATGGTGATTGCCGCGATCGCGTTGGCGCTGCTGGGAGCCTTCATATGGCAGCAGTGGCATCACGACCAGCCCGTGCTGCAGCTGCGCGCGTTGCGCCAGCCTGTCTTCCTGACCGGCCTGGCGATGTACTTCGTCTATTACATGATCAACAACCTCAGCGCGTACGTGTTCCCGATCTACGCGGAGCAGGCGCTGCGGTTCCCGCTGGCCACCACTGGCTGGCTGAACACGCTGGCCGCGGCCATCAGCCTTGCCGGTATCTGGGTGTATTTGAAGGTAGCCCGGCGGCTGAAGCACAAGAAGCCGCTGATGGTGACAGGGCTGTCCGTCATGGCGGGAGCGATGACCTGGTTCTCGTTCATGCCGCCAGATATCGGACCCTCCGCGCTTATCCTCGGGCTGGTCGGCAAGGGGCTGTTCGGCGTGCTGGTCATCATCCCGATCGCGGGCCTGACGTTCAGTTCACTGGCCGGCGACGACTTTGCGCATGGATATCGGAGCAAGAACCTGATTCGCCAGATCGCCAGTTCATTCGCATCGGCGCTGGGCGCGGTGTTGCTTCAGAACCGTCAGTTTGCCGTGCACACAAGCCTGGTGAACGCCATCGGGCAGCGGCCAGCGGAATCGGAGCAGTGGATGCATACCGCGCAAGCTGCGCTGGTATCGCGCGGATTCGAGACAGGTCAGGCTCATGCAGGCGCTCTGGCACAACTCGCCGCAATGGTCGATCAGCAAGCGCGGTTGATTGCCTGCGAGGATCTCTATCGATTGATTGCCGTGCTCGCCCTGGCGGCAGCGGTCTTCATGCTTGTACAGCGGCGGCTCGACTAGCCGGGGCCTCGGCAAGGAGGCGAGAGACAAAAGGCGGGAGGGGTACTACGTTTGCGCTGAAGTCAGCGCGGCAACGGCGGCGAAAACGCCATCGCATCAACAAGGCGTGCGCAGGTTGCGCGCGCTTTCAGAACAGCGACATCTGGCGCATGCCAAAACCCACAGTCTCTTCGACGCGGGCACGCGCATGGGCCAGCGAGCCCTCTGCACCGGAGTAGTTTCCTGCAGCCCAGTGGTAGACCACGGGAAGATCGCCGCGATCGGACAAGCGAACTTCGCCGAGCTTGTCGCCGCGTTCGTTACGGTAGTAGTGGGAGCGATAGCCGCGTTCCCAGTGAGGCGGAGCTTCTTTCTTGCGCCGACGCGCCGTCGGCTTCATGGTGGCTGGCGTGAGCCGCCGTGCCAGGTCGGTACCCGGCGATATGGGGGCGCGGGTGAAATCCAACTGCATAGACGTCCTTCTTCTGTCGATTCAGCATGAACCAGACGTGGTGATCAGTGTCACCACACGACTCAAGCATCGCAGTCGAGATCATACCCGTTCAAACGCGTTTTTGGTGTGTTTTGTCGCCCGGAAATCCGCGTCTGGCAAGGGTTTGCGGGACGTATACGCACTCACGGTATACGTCCCGTATACGTCTTCGTATACGTGTTGCGAGGACCGTAAACCACTTCTTGTCGGCAGTTAACCGAGGTCGAGCGGAATGAAGATCCGGGCATCGTCACGCTGCACCAGCAGTGCAACCTGCTTGCCCGACTTGGCCACCAGGGCGCGAAGTTGCTCGGCCGAAGAGATTGGCGTGCCATTCAGCGAGAGGATGACGTCGCCGGGCTGGATACCGACGCGCGCGGCGGGGCCGGCCACGTCCTCAACCACCAGTCCACCGTCGATGCCGCTGTCGCGCTTTTCAGCAGGCGTCAGCGGACGGACCGCCAGGCCCAGCCGGCCGCCAGCCTGTCCACCATTCGCCTTCTGCGCCAGGGCGTCTTCCTTCACCGCGCCGACCTTGACCGTCAGCGTCATCGGCTCGCCCTTGCGAATCACCTTGAGCTTGGTCTCCGTGCCGGGCGCAAGATCGGCCACGTGCTCGGGCAGGTCGCCGGAGTGGTCGATGATGTCATCGCCAAGCTGCACGATCACGTCGCCAGCCTTCACGCCGGCCTTAGCTGCGGGGCTGTCCGGCTCGATCGAATTGACCAGGGCGCCGGAAGGCTTGGGCAGGTTGAACGACTGCGCCAGCGCCTGATTCACTTCCTGCACCGAGATGCCAAGGCGGCCGCGTGTGACCTTGCCATGCGCGACAAGCTGGTCTTCAACCTTGGTCGCCACATTGATCGGAATGGCAAAAGACAGGCCCTGATAGCCGCCCGTCTGACTATAGATCTGCGAGTTGATGCCGATGACTTCGCCGCGCTGGTTGAATAGCGGGCCACCGGAATTGCCCGGATTCACCGCCACATCGGTCTGGATGAACGGCACATAGGTGTCATCCGGCAGCGAGCGCGACTTGGCGCTGACGATGCCTGCGGTCACAGTGTTCTCGAAGCCGTACGGCGAGCCAATGGCAAGTACGGGCTCACCAACGCGGACCTTCGCTGGATCCCCGAGCCGGACCGTGGGCAGGTTCTTGGCATCGATACGAATCACCGCGATATCGGTCTGCGGATCGCTACCAAGCACTCTGGCCTTGAATTCACGACGGTCGGTCAGCTTCACCGTGACTTCGGTTGCGTTGTCGACCACGTGCGCGTTGGTCAGGATCAGACCGTCCGAACTGACGATGAAACCTGAGCCCAGGCCTCGTACAAGCTGCGGCTGAGCATTCTGCGGCCCCTGGAACTGCGGACCAAAGCGCTTGAAGAACTGGAACAGCGGATCGTCAGGATCGATACCCTGCGGCACTTGCGCCGAGGTGCGCTGGGCGCGCGCGGTCACACTGATGTTCACGACGGCCGGCCCGTACTGGTCGACGATGCTCGAGAAATCCGTGGGTGCGGCCACGGCGACCGGTGAGGTGCTGGCGGCCGTGGTCGGGTTCGGCGCCGCCGCATATCCCGGCGTGATGGCATCTTTCTGCAAGTACGCATAGCCGCCGGCAAGGGCAGCCAATGCGGCGACACCGACAGCAGAGCGGACGAGAGTCTGACGAATCATGGCATTTTCCTTTCTTCATGGTTCATGGCGCCGGCGGTTCTCCTTGGCGCGATGGAAGCATCGTAAGCAGCCACACTTAAACCAGACTTAAAGATCGAATACCAACTTGAGCCCCATGCATCACTTAGCAGGGGGCGAGAGCCTTGCAGAGACTTATCCTTTGTGCAGATACCCGGCAGTCCTATTCTTATAGGGTCGATTAAAAATTTATATTGCACACAATTTAATTGTGTATAAGATA
>JAFAJB010000157.1 GCA_019236395.1 Cupriavidus sp. | reverse complement strand
TGATGCCAGAGAAGGAGATGACGCAGTCGTGGATCGGGATCGCGCTGACACGCGTAAAAGCCTTGCAGCCCGACGGTTCCGTTACCTTGCACCTGCGCGAGCATATCCCACCAGTCATTCATTATGGTGCGAGCGCTCTGCTGCGCGAATGGGTCACACAGCTTCATGGCCTCTCCAGGTTGCGGGCGGATGCGCTTGCCAACCGTCTCTCGGGTAGCAACGGTCGCAGCGCCGCTGTGGCGGAAGTGGCCGACTATCTGCTGCTGCAAGTGCTGAATCGCTACGAGCCGCTGCTTGAGCACATCTGTCAGATTGCGGAGACCGCAACGGTGGATGTCTACCGGACGCTGCTGACAATGGCCGGTGAACTGTCGACTTTCGTCCGTGCGCAGACGCGCAGGCCACTTGGCGCGCCGGGGTACGACCATGCATTGCCGCATGACAGCCTGCGTCCACTGGTCGATGAAGTTCATCATTTGCTCAATCAGGTGCTGATTCGCGGGGCTCAGCCGATTCGTCTCGTGGAACAGCCGCATGGGGTTCGGGTGGCGACGATGCTTCCCGCGGAGCTCGCCGGCTTCTCAAGCCTGGTGTTTGCCGTTGGTGCGCAGATGTCCCCTGACGTACTTCAGCAGCAGTTTGGCGCGCAGGCCAAGGTCAGTCCACCACAGCGCTTGCCGGAACTGATCCGCTCGCACCTGCCGGGACTGACGATGCAGGCGTTGCCGGTTCCACCGCGGCAGATTCCATTCAATTCAAACTACGTGTACTTCGAACTGGTGCGCTCGGGTGCGCTGTGGGACCAGATCGAACAGCAAGGTGCGCTGGCTTTGCATGTGGCGGGCTCATTCCCGGAACTGAAGCTTGAGTTGTGGGGGGTCCGGCATCAATGAACACCGGGAAGATGGAGGAGCCGGACGACTTCGCGTTTCTCAGTGATGATGATGCTCTGGACCGCGGCACTGGGACGAACGTTGCTGATGCGCGCGGGGCGGCCGGACGCAGCGAACTTGAGGAAGTGGCTGCGGAGCTTGTGTCCGCTCACCATGCGGCGCCGGAGGAAATTCCGGCGTTCGCTGACCTGGCGCAACGCATCGAAGTCGTTCGATCCGCGTCGAATCCGTTGCTCGAAGCCGCCAGGCCGTTACTGCGAATGCTTGCGGACATGCCTGCCACATTGGAACCGGCAGAGGCCGTCTGGAACCTGAAGGCCATGTTGGTCCGTGAGCTGCACACCTTCCAGATGATTTGCGACAAGGCGCTTCAGCCATGGACGCATATGGCTGCGGTGCGCTACTGCCTGTGCACTGCGCTTGACGAAGCTGCCAACCGTACTCGCTGGGGTGGTGGCGGTGTCTGGGCGACAAGCAGTCTGCTGATTTCGTTCGAGGGCGAGAACGACGGTGGCGAAAAATTCTTTCTGCTGATCGGTCGCATGGCGACGGATCCGCAGACCTACCTTGATGTGCTCGAAGTCCTATACCGAATTCTGGGTCTTGGTTTTGAGGGGCGCTACAGCGTGATCGAGGACGGACGCCGGCATCTGGAGCAGATCCGGCAGCGGCTTGCGACGCTTATCGGCGGCGCGGGAGATGCGGTTCCGGTCGAACTTTCGCCGCACTGGCAAGGCGCCGGCCCGGGCAAGGTGCGCGCGTTGTACATCGTCCCAGTTTGGAGCGTTGCTCTGGTATTGGCGGTAGCGGTCTTCGGCGTCTTTGCCTGGTACAAGTATCACCTGCTTGAAGCGAGCCGCACGCTCGAGGCGCGCATCCTCGATCTCGGCAGGCAGCAGCTTGGTATCGCGCCTGAGCGTCTCCGTCTCCCAACGCTGTTGAAAGAGGAGATTTCCGACGGGCTGGTGACCGTTGATGAGAGCGGCGAGCGAAGTCTGGTCGTATTCAGGGGCGACTCGATGTTCCTTTCCGGCAAGGCCGAGGTTCAGGAGTCGATGCTGCCTGTTCTTGAAAAGGTGGCAAAGGAGGTTTCTCGCGCCGGTGGCTATGTCACGGTGGTTGGGCATACCGACAACCTTGCCATCCGCACCCGTGAGTTTCCAGACAACAAGGCGCTATCCGAGAAACGCGCGCAGTTCGTCGCACGCGTCCTTCAGTCGTATGGCACGCCGGCCAATCGTATCGAGGCGATCGGGCTTGGGGATACACAGCCCGTTGCCAGCAATGCCACATCCGAAGATCGGTCCCGCAATCGACGCGTGGAAGTCGTGGTGACGCAGTAATGGTGGGTCCGAATGTCTAACCTGAAACGTTTCCTAGCCTTTCTGTTCTCGAAGCAGATGCTGATGGCGGTCGCCTTCGTCGTGGCCGCAGCGATCATATGGTGGCTCGGGCCATTTCTGGCCTTTGGTGAGTACCATCCGTTCGGCGATGCGATCGTACGTGGGACGGCGATTGCCTTGCTGGCGATGCTGCTCGTGTTCTTGCTGCTGTCCTGGCCGGTCAGTCCAGTCCTCATGATCGGCGTGTGTCTTCTGCTTTGGCATCTTGGTCCGTTGCTTGCGTTCGGCGAAGCAAGGCCGCTGGCTCCGGTAGGCGCACGTCTGGTGCTGATCGGGCTGATCATGCTTGGGTATGGTGTCTACGGCTGCTATCGCCTGTGGCTGGCGTTGCGCAGCAACGATGAGTTGCTGAAGCGCTTTCTTCGCCCGAAAGGCGAGAGAACGGAATCGAAGCCGCGCGAGGATCTGCGCGCGCTCACCTCGATCGTCGGCAATGCTGTCCGGCATCTCCGGGGCTTGCGCGCCAGCGAGCGCGGGGTTGCGCGCCTGTTCGAGAACCGCCGCCAGATGTACGCACTGCCATGGTTCATGGTGCTTGGCTCACAGGGTTCCGGCAAGACCACGGCCATTCTGAATTCCGGGCTGGAGTTTCCGGAACCAAACCAGATGTGTGCCGCCTCTTTGCGATTGCAGGGTAGTGGCACGGCAAACTGCGACTGGTGGTTTGCCAATGAAGCGGTGCTGATCGACACGGCGGGCCGCTACGCGGGATATGCCGAGCAGGATCTCAGGGATGAGGCGGCCATGGCGCGCAATCATGCCGAATGGAAGGCGCTTCTTGGCATGCTGCGCAAGCACAGGCCGCGTGCACCGATCAACGGGGCGGTGCTGACGCTCAGCGCGCGAGAACTTCTGGAAATGACGCCGGATGAGACAACCACCCTGGCTGCGGCGTTGCGTGCGCGCATGGGTGAGCTGAGGCAAGAGCTGGGCGTCCGGTTTCCTGTCTATGTACTGGTTACAAAGCTTGACGTACTACCGGGCTTTTCCGAGTACTTCCGTTCGCTGACGGCGGAGGGTAGGGCGCAGGTATGGGGCTTCACCTTGACCCTGCCGGCCGCGGACGAACCATTGGAGAGCAGCAGTCTGCGCGAGCGTTGTGCCGCGGAATTCCGGAGGATCGAACGGCGTCTGGATGCCGGTATCAACAATCGCCTGATCGAAGAGTTCGAGAGCGAGCAACGCAGGAGACTCTACGCTTTGCCGCAGGAGTTTCGCAGCCTGGCTGTGCTGCTGCAGGGAGTGGTCGAGCTGATATTCCTCGATTCACGCTATGACGACACGCAACTGGACAGTGCACTGCGAGGGGTCTACTTCTCATGTGCAATGCAGTCGAATGTGGTTGTCGCAGCCGACAAGACTACGTTGCTCCAACAGCTGTGGCAGCGCTTCGCCAAGGTGATGCCGGACGGCTCCAGTTCTGCGCCCCGGGAAGGTGAACCGACCGGCTATCGCAGCTTCTTCCTGCATAACCTGTTCCGGCGGGTGATCGTGCCCGAAGCGCACCTGGTCCGGCCAAACCTGCGCTGGGAGTTTCGTTTCCGAGCCATGCGCATCGCCGGTTATCTGGCATCTGGTGCGCTGTTCCTGTTGCTGCTGGTTGGAATGATGGTCAGCTTCGATAACAACCGCGACTATATTGCCGCGATCAGTGCCAAGACCGATGCACTGGCGGCTCGGGTCAAGGGATATCGCAAGACGCTCGAACCCTCCGCCATGACTGGCATGTTGACAGCGTCCTATGAGCTGCCCCAGCAGGGCGACCTTGATCTTGCGCGGCCGGGGCCAGGATATCGGTACGGGCTGTACAGTGCGCCGCCGATCATTGATGCGTCCGGTCAGACCTACGCGAGCCTGCTGCGGCAGACGTTGCTGCCGCAGGTGGTGCGGCGCATGGAGAGCGTGCTGGACCAGACGATCCATGCTGGCGATCCCGATGCCGTCTACAGCACGCTGAGCGCATACCTGATGCTGCATGACCAGGCACGTTTCGATGCGGCAAGCGTCAGGGCCTGGGTGCTTGGTGACTGGGAGCGCGCGGACAGCAGCGCCAGCCTGGGCGACGCGCGGCAGACGGGCCTTCATCTTGAGTCGCTGTTCGGCGGTCAGCTTCTGACGCCGGGTACACCGCTGAACGCGGAGCTGGTGGAGCGTGCGCGTCGTTATCTAAGTTCGAATCCCGCGCCGCGACGGCTCTACGAGCGAGCAATGGCGGATATGGCCAAGGAGGCGCCGCAGAGCATCACGCTCGCGCGTGCGGCGGGTTCGCAGGCCTCGTCGGCATTGACGATGCTGGATGATAGCCAGTTGCCGCATGGCGTGCCGGGCCTCTACACCTACGATGGCTATCACAAGGTCTTCAACAAGCGGCTGCCCCAGTTTCTCGTCAAGGCTCAGCCCGAGGACGCCTGGGTAATGGGAAGGCCGGATGCGCCGCTAAAAGGCGGTTTCGGCCAGAACCCGGAAATACTGGCGGCCCGCTCGCCGCTGGCGGACGAGATCCGGCAGCAATACCTGGCGGACTATGCCGGCTACTGGCAACGGTTCCTGGGTAATGTGCGGCCGGCCTTTGCAGGACTGGATGGCAGGGGTGGCTCGACCGCGCTGGATCTGAACATTCTGCGCATCTTGTCATCGGCCGATTCGCCGCTTGTACGTCTGGCACGCACTGCCGTGCGGGAAACCACGCTGTCCACTCGGGACAAGGCCGATGAGGCCACGCTGAAGGAGATCGCGCGCGTGGTGATACCGCGTCGCGCCCGCGAGGCGGAGAGGGCTGCGGGTGTCGCTGCCATGGCGGGTGGTGCAGACAGGGTTCAGCGGATGGAGAGGGAGCTCGTCGACAACCGATTTGCCGCCCTGCGCGAGGTGGTCACAGGCCAGTCCGATCCCGGCACCGATCCGACGTCTGCCGGTGCGATCGCCAGCGCGGGTGGCGGGGCACTGCAGTTGAGTGCGATCGTCGGGTTGCTGGGCGAGCAGCATACGCGGCTGTCTGTCGCCACGCAGGCGCTATCAAGCAACAGCATGCCGCCGGCGGTTGATATCGGAACCACGCTGCGCGTGGAAGCGGAGAAGCTGCCTGCGCCGTTCTTTTCCGTGCTTTCGGAGATTGCCGGGCAACTGACGCAGGAGGTGAACGTGGGCGTCGGCAAGCTGCTCGCCGCAAAGGTCGAATCATCCGTCGGCGCCGCGTGCCGGCGGGCGATCGAGGGCAAGTACCCGTTCTCGCCGGGCAGCACTCAGGAGGTGGATATCGAGGATTTCAACCAGGTGTTCGCCGCAGGCGGCATGCTTGACGATTTCTTCAAGACGACACTCGCACCCCACGTGGACATGAGCGCGAATCCCTGGAGATACAAGCCCATCAGCGCCGGCATGCCCGCGGTTGAGGGGCCAGATCTTGAGCCGTTCCAGCGTGCGGTGGCGATTCGTGAGACGTTCTTTCGGGAGGCCGGTGCGCGGCGCATGTCATGGAAGGTCGATGCGAAGGTTGTCTCCGTGGACCCCGAGATTCTTGAGCTCGCGCTCGATGTCGACGGCCAGTCGATGCGCTACGTCCACGGCCCGATAACGCCGTTCACGCTCACATGGCCGGGGCCGCGGGGTGGGGCCATCGCGGAGATGACCGCCAGCCCCAGGATTCGTCCGGATACCTCCACGCTTCTCGCGAGCGGTCCCTGGGCACTGTTCCGTCTCTTGAGTCATGGGCGGCGGATTGAAACCGCGTCAGCTAGCCGCATGGTGGTGAGTTTCTCTTTTGATGGCCGGCATGCGGCGCTGGAGTTCATGCCGGCGGGGAATGCCAATCCGTTGGCTGGAGATCTGTTGGCGGATTTTACTTGCCCCAGGGGTGGCGTATGAGGGGCGGAAGCGGTCGATATGCAAGTCAAGCCGGGGCGGGCTAAGGCCTGTTCCGCGAGGTGTGTGTCCGATCAATTGTGAGGTAGCAGATGTCAATTAATCTCAAGAAGGTCATATCGCAAGCGCGCACCGTGACGATCAGCAGCGCTGCGATGCCTAGTCTGGCGGGCATGGAAGCACTTGAGTTTCTGTCCGTCCACGGTACGGAGCGTCTTGGCCGGCTCTACGAATATGAGGTACAGCTCCGCACGCCGGATGATTTTCACGTCCCGGTGGCGATGAGTGCGAACATCGATCTGAAGGCGCTGATCGGAAAGGAAATGACACTCCGTATCCAGATCGATGGCGCGGGCATTGGCCCGACAGGGGGGCTGGGCGCCGGCAAGCGGGAGATCAGCGGCGTGGTGACGAGTGCCGGCTTCATACGACAGGAGGGGCGCCACAATATCTATCGCGTTGTGCTACGCCCGTGGCTCTGGCTCGCGACACTGACCAACGACTACAAGATCTACCAGGACAAGACAGTCATCGAGATCATCGACGACGTGCTGGCCGAGTATCCGTATCCGGTAGAGAAGCGTCTGGATGTGGTCAAGTACGCGCTGGCGACTGAAAGCGAGCGCAATGATCCGCGCAAGTTCCAGGTGCAGTACGGCGAGACCGACTTCGACTTCATCCAGCGTTTGATGGAAGAGTGGGGGATCTACTGGTTCTTCGAGCACGAGGACAGCAAGCACAGACTCGTGCTGTGCGATCACGTCGGCGCACATCGTCGCTCGCCCAGCGAGGCATACCACACTATCGAATACCACGCGCCGGGGGCCAAGATCGATGTGGAGCATATCAGCGAGTTCTCCGTGCAGGAGGCGTTGCGCCCTGGGCGCGTCGAGGTCGACGACTTCGATTTCACGCGATCGCGCGCCCGGTTGCTGCAGGCGAACGAGCAGCCGCGCGGAACGGCATGGAGCGACCGGGACCTCTTCCAGTGGCCGGGCGATTACGTGGACACGCGGCATGGAGACATGCTCAGCCGTGTACGGATGGAAGAGATGCGTGCGGCGGGATCGCGTGCCTTCGGCTCAGGCAACCTGAGGGGGCTGGCTTGCGGCGGAACCTTCGTGCTGGCGCGTCACGCGCAGAGGGAGGCGAATCGGGATTACCTGGTGATCTCGTCGACGCTGGATCTGAAGGAGATCGGGGACGAGACGGGGACGGGCCGCAGCTACGAATGCCGGAACGAATTCGAAGTGCAACCGACCGACGAAGTGTTTCGGATGCCGCGCGAAACGCCGAAACCGTTCACGCACGGTCCGCAGTCGGCGATCGTCGTCGGCCCGCCCGGTTCTACTGTGTGGACCGACGAATTCGGTCGCATCAAGATCCGGTTCCTGTGGGACCGCTATGCGCGCAACGACGAGTCCGACTCGTGCTGGGTGCGCGTGGTGCAGGCGTGGGCGGGAGCGAAGTTCGGCAGCATCTATATTCCGCGCGTTGGCCACGAGGTTATCGTCAACTTCATGAATGGCGACCCGGATCGGCCGCTGGTGACGGGCTGTCTCTACAACAATGCGACGCTGCCACCGTGGGATCTTCCCGCGAACGCGACGAAGAGCGGCTTCAAGAGTCAGACGCCTGGCGGTAGTCCGGATAACTACAACGGCATCCGGCTGGAAGACAAGGCCGGCAGTGAGGAGTTCTATCTTCAGGCTGAGAAGGATATGAACAGTCTGATCAAGAACAACGAATCGCAGACAGTGGGTGCGAACCGCACGGTAGGCATAGGAGGGGCCTACAACATTGCCGTGGGCGGGCTGCTGAGTACGATTGTCGGCGGCATGTCGAGCCATGTGGTTGGTGGCGCGTATTCGCTCAACGTTGCCGGGGTCGCCGGGGTGAACGTGGGCGGTGCCTATGGCATCAAAGTGCTTGGTCTTCATACTGTAGCGGTGGGTGGGGCATATGCCACCGACGTGGTCGGTGCATATACCCTTACCGTAGGCATGGCTTACATGGTCAACACGCTTGGCGCATGCGTCATCAACGCCGGGCAGGCGCTGACGCTGACGTGCGGTGCCTCGTCGTTGACCATGCTTCCCAACGGGACGATCCAGTTGGCCGGAAAGCATGTTGTGATTCAGGGCTCGTCAAAGCTGGATCTCAACCCAGGATCCGACGGCAAGAAGGGCGGTGGTGGCAAGGCTGCTGCGCTTGAAGTGGTTCGTGGCGCGGCGTTTGCCGTCGCGGCCGGGTTGCCACTCGTACCGATTGTCCCGCCGCTGTTGGCTCCTGGCAGCCGAGTGACTC
>JAFAJB010000107.1 GCA_019236395.1 Cupriavidus sp. | reverse complement strand
AACCAGCGAGTACCACGTGGGAGAAAACGCATGGGTCGCCGCCAACGACAACGCCACGATCATCGCCAGCAGCCAGCCGCCGATGGCACCCTCCCAGGATTTGCCGGGACTGATCGACGGGGCCAGTCTGCGCCGGCCGCTGGCCTTTCCAACAAAGTATGCGCCGATATCGGCCGCCCAGACCAGCACCGCTGCCGTCAGAAGGACGCCGATGCCAGCGGTGCGCAGCACCATGACCGCGTGGCCAAAAGCCGGCAGCATCACCAGGCCCAGGATGGCGCCAAGCACCGTGAAACCCGTGGTGGCCTTGCGCACGCCACGCGCCATCAGCATCAGCGCGATACCCCAGGCCACCAGCGCGGCCTCCATCAGCCAGGTGATTGCCTGCCGCTCGGGTGCGTCATGCCAGGCAATCAGTGCCAGCAGGCAGGCCACGGCGTAGACGTAGGGCCAGGCACCGCGCAGGCCGATCAGGCGGCCGAACTCCCAGCCCCCCAGCAGCACGATTATCGCAACCAGGCCCGCCAGCGCTGCCGGAGGCGCCAGGAACAGGATTGGCAGGATCAACAGCAACAGGCATACGGCGGTGATAACGCGGGTAAGGAGCATGCGCTGCGGGGTCCCGTGGTTCTTGTTTCTGGATTGATGTATCAGGCCGTGCCGGACAGGCCCGGCGCCACCAGTTGCGCGCTGGTCCGTCCGAAGCGGCGCTCGCGCTGCCGGTACGAGGCGAATGCCTTGTCCAGCTCGGCCGAATCGAAATCGGGCCAGAAGGTATCGGTGAAATACAGCTCCGTATAGGCGAGCTGCCAAAGCAGGAAATTGCTGATGCGCTGCTCGCCGCCAGTGCGGATGAACAGGTCCGGCTCGGGGGCGTATGCCATTGCCAGGTGCGGGGCCAGCACGGACTCGTCGATCGCATCCGAATCAAGCATCGGCGAACGCGCCAGCATCTTGCGCATCGCCTGCAGCAAATCCCAGCGGCCGCCGTAGTTGGCGGCGATCGTCACGGTCAGACCCGTGTTGCCGGCGGTACGCGCCTCGGCGTCCTTGATCAGTTGCTGGATGCGCGGATTGAACCGCGAGAGATCGCCGACCACGCGCAGGCGGATATTGTTGGCATGCATCCTGACCACCTCGCGACGCAAGGCGGTCATGAACAGGCGCATCAGAAAGGACACCTCATCTGCCGGACGGCGCCAGTTCTCGGAACTGAACGCGAACAGGGTCAGGTACTGCACGCCGCGCGCCGCGCATGCCTGCACGATCTCGCGCACAGCATCCAGGCCACGGTTGTGGCCAGCCACGCGGGGCAGATGACGCTGCGTCGCCCAGCGACCGTTGCCATCCATGATGATGGCAACGTGTCGAGGCACATAGGTAGTATCGGGAACGCCTAGCGTCGAACTGATGTGCTGCATGGAATTGCAGACGATGTCTGGCAACCCCGGCGGGCCAGCCGCCGGGACGGCCTTACACCGTCATGATCTCCTTCTCTTTCTCGGCGACCAGCTTGTCGATCTCGGCCACGTACTTGTCCGTGAGCTTTTGCACCTCGTCCTGGCCGCGGCGCTCGTCGTCCTCGGAAATGGTCTTGTCCTTGACCAGCTTCTTGAACTGCTCGTTGGCATCCCGGCGCAGGTTCCGCACCGCTACCTTGGCGCCTTCCGCCTCGCCCTTGACCACCTTGGTCAGTTCCTTGCGGCGCTCCTCGGTCAGCGCGGGCATCGGCACGCGGATCACTTCGCCCATCGTGGCCGGGTTCAGACCCAGATCGGCATCGCGAATCGCCTTTTCGATGGTCTGCACCATCTTCTTTTCCCACGGCTGCACGGTGATCGTGCGGGCGTCGCCGAGGCCGACTGCGGCCACCTGGCTGATCGGCACCATCGAGCCGTAGTAGTCCACCTGAACATGGTCAAGCAGGCCGGTGTGCGCACGGCCGGTACGGACTTTCGCCAGATCGGCCTTGAAGGACTCGATCGACTTCTGCATCTTCTGCTCGACGCTCTTCTTAGTGTCGGCGACGGTCATGGTTTACCTCCGGAAAACAGCCTGACAGGGCCCTGCCTGGCAGGATCGAAAATGGAATATTCTACTCTGAGGATCGCCAGAATCCGCATTCTGATGCGATCCGTAGCCTTTAAACGTGTACCAGCGTGCCTTCGTCCTCGCCCAGGATGACGCGCTTCAGCGCACCCGGCTTGACGATCGAAAACACCTTGATCGGCAGTTTCTGATCACGGCACAGTGCGAACGCGGTGGCATCCATGACCTGCAGATTGCGGGAAATGGCCTCGTCGAACGTGATGGTCGTGTAGCGCGTGGCGCTGGGGTCCTTCTTGGGGTCGGCCGTGTAGACGCCGTCCACCTTGGTCGCCTTGAGGACGATTTCCGCACCGATTTCGGAGCCGCGCAGCGCGGCGGCAGTGTCGGTGGTGAAGAACGGGTTACCGGTTCCGGCCGCGAAAATCACGACCTTGCCCTCTTCGAGCTGGCGGATGGCGCGCGGACGGATGTACGGCTCGACCACCTGGTCCATGCGCAGCGCGGACTGCACACGACCCTCGATGCTGGCGTGGCGCATGGCATCCTGCAGCGCCAGCGCATTCATCATCGTGGCCAGCATGCCCATGTAGTCGGCTGTGGCACGGTCCATACCGGCTGCGCCGCCGGCGACACCACGGAAAATATTGCCGCCACCGATCACCACCGCCACCTGGACGCCCAGTTTCACGATTTCGGCAATGTCATTGACCATGCCTTCGATGGTGGCACGGTTGATACCGAAGGCATCGTCGCCCATCAGGGCTTCACCGGACAATTTCAGAAGGACGCGCTTGTAGGCAGGCATGTTCACCCTCGGGCTGGTTCTTGATCGCTCGTTCGAACGGATGGATGGGCGCGGGCGGCACGAAGCATCTGCGCACCGGCCGCGCATGAATACGGAATCTCTGATCGAGACAAGCCGGTTTTCGCTGTCATCTGCAGGCAACGTCTGCTAAAAGCCGCACCAAACGCCGGTGACTGCGAAAACTGACTGGCACGGCGCACGCACGTGGCCGTACTTGTGCAGAGGGGCACCTTTCGGCGCCCCTCGGCATTATACGGTGGCTGGATGATCACCCCCTCGGGGGAAACCCGTCCGGCCACCCGGACATCAACCCTTCTGGGCGGCGGCCACCTGGGCAGCCACTTCAGCAGCGAAGTCGTCCTGCTTCTTCTCGATGCCTTCACCCACCACGAACAGCGTGAAGCCCTTCACGTTCGTGTTGACGGCCTTCAGCATCTGCTCGACGGTCTGCTTGTCGTTCTTCACGAACGGCTGGTTCAGCAGCGAAACTTCCTTCAGGTACTTCTGCACGCTGCCTTCCACCATCTTGGCAACGATTTCGGCCGGCTTGCCCGATTCAGCAGCCTTCTGCTCAGCAACGCTGCGCTCCTT
>JAFAJB010000032.1 GCA_019236395.1 Cupriavidus sp. | reverse complement strand
CGCCACCACGGCAACGTGCGCCTGTCGCACCTGGACGCGGATTTCGTCCACGGCGCCGACTACGCGGCCCTGGCCCGCGCGGCCACCACGTTCCAGGGCCTGATCCCGGACGGCACCAAGGTCCGCCGCGGCGAAGGCGAGAAGATGCGCGAGCAGACCGTGGCGGATTTCCACCAGGCCATGCAGTGGCTGCTATCCGAAGCCGAGCGCGGCGTCTCGCGTCAGCGCTACAAGGGCCTGGGCGAGATGAACCCCGAGCAGCTCTTCGAAACCACGCTGGACGTGACGCAACGCCGCCTGCTGAAGGTGCAGATCGAAGACGCCATCGCCGCCGACCAGATCTTTACGACGCTGATGGGCGACGAGGTGGAGCCGCGCCGCAACTTCATCGAGTCGAACGCGTTGGTTGCGCGGAATATTGATGTTTGAGGCGCGCGGGCAAGCCGAAACGTAAGAGTCGTTTTTGACCTGACGAAAAAGCCACCTTTCACAAGGTGGCTTTTTTGCGTTTATCCACCCACCACCCCTACTTCACCGCCCCCACCGTAAACGCAGCCACAAACCGATCAAGAAATACGTTGTAGAGCAGTGCCACCGGCAGGCTGACGATCAAACATGCGCCCATCAGGGAGCCCCAGAAATAGACATCGCCACGCACCAGGAATGTCGGGACGCCAACGCTGACCGTGTATTGGGAGGAACTGGTGATGAAGGTCAGTGCATAGACGAACTCCTGCATCACGAGCGTGAGCGTGAAGATGACCACGGTGAGGATGCCTGCCGATGAAAGCGGCACGATGACCTTCAGGAAGGCGCCGAAATGGCTCAGGCCATCCATCATTGCGGCCTCTTCGATGTCTCGCGGCACGGCCTTGAAGAAGCCCATCATCAGCCAGGTGCAGAACGGCACGGTAAAGCTGGGGTACACCAGCACGAGCGACCACAGCGAGTCCTGAAGCCCGAGCGCGCCGACAATGCGCGAGAACGGAATGAACAGGATCGTCGGCGGGATCAGGTAGGTCAGGAAGATCGCAATGGCAAGCAGCCGCCCCCGCCGTCCGGCAAGCCGCGCAAGGCTGTAGCCTGCCGGTACCGCCAGCAACAGCGTGATGATCACCACCAGCACACCCACCAGCAACGTATTGAGCAGCCACCGCAGGAACGCGGTTTCCTGGAACAGGACCCGCAGGTTCTCCATCGTGGGCGGCAGATTGAACAGGAACGGATTGTTGGCCGTGTTGATCAGGTCGTGCACATCCTTGAATGTGGTGATGAGCATCCAGTAGAACGGGAACGCGCAGAACACGGCGAAGGCGGCGAGCGTTGCGAATACGCCTGCCTGTATGCAGTACACGCGCCAGCGTGAGCCTGTCCAGGCCGCCCCCCTGCTTCCGGTTGTCGATGCCGTATGCATGTCAGGTCACCTCGGAGCGATGCGCCAGCGTCAGCAGCAAAGTGACGACTGCCACCAGCAGCGGGAACAGGAACAGCGAGATGGCCGCGCCTTCGGCCAGGTCTCCACCCTGGATGCCCGTGAAGAAGGCCAGGCTGGCCAGTACCTGGGTCGTATCGTAGGGCCCGCCGCGCGTGAGCACGTAGATGATGACCATGTCGGTGAACGTAAAGACAATACCGAACAGCAGGGCCACCAGCATGACCGGCATCAGCAACGGGATGTCGATCCGCAGAAGGCGCCGCCAGAAGCCTGCACCGTCCATTGCCGCCGCGTCGTGCAGGTCCTGCGGGATGCCTTGCATGCCGGCCAGGATAATGACGGTGGCGAGTGGAAGCAGTCTCCAGACATCCACCATGATGACGGACGCCATCGCCAGGTCAGGCTGACCCAGCCATATCGGCCACGTGTTGGGTCCGAACAGTCCGATTGCGCGCAGTGTCCAGTTGATGATGCTGTAGACCGGGTCGAAGATCCACAACCAGCCGATCGACCCCAGTGAGATCGGCGCGACCCACGGCAGCAGGATCAGCAGCCGCACGAGCCACTTGCCCGGAAAGTCACGCACCAGCGCAAGCGCAAGTACTTTAGCCAGAACCACCACCAGCGCCTGCGAGACCAGCGTGAACACCAGCGCATTGCGCAGTGATTCCCAGAACGTGGCGCTTTCCACCACGCGCCGGAAGTTCGCCAGGCCAACGAACTGCGGTGCCTGACTGCCCACGGTGACATCGGTCAGGCTGTACCAGATGGACAGCAGGAACGGGAATCCGAGCAGCAGCGCGATATAGACGAGCGCAGGCGCGAGCATCATGGCGCCGAGCCAGTGCTCGTCATGCGGGGTATGTTCAATGTGATGGCCCGAGGTTCGCAGGGCGCCTGGCGTTACGTTCATGGCGCATCGAGGGCGGTGTCAAGGCTTGCCCCGGAACGCGCATCGAAGCGGTGCAGATCGGCGCGTCTTACCGCGAAGACGTGCTGCGTTCCAGGCTGCGGGGCCACGCTCACCGTGCACGGAATCCGGGAGATGACCTTGACCGGCGGCTGAGGCGGCGCCAGCAGTCCATACACGAGGCGATCGGCGCCGAGGTTCTCGATGCGGGTGATGTTCAGCGTGAAGCGCTCCAGCGAAGCATCGTCGCCGAAGACTTCGACAGGAAGGAAATGCTCGGGACGGAAGCCAGTCTCGACATGGTCGCCACCAACCAGGTTCATTGGCGGCGAGCCGATGAACGTGGCCACGAATCGATCGACAGGGTGTGCATACACGCGCTGCGGCGTGTCCAGTTGGCGCATGCTGCCGCGGTCGAGCACCGCCACGCGGTCGCCCAGCGCCAGGGCTTCCACCTGATCGTGGGTCACGTAGATGGTGGTGGTGCCAAGGCGACGCTGGATCTGCTGCAGTTCCTCGCGCGCGGACGCGCGGAGCTTGGCATCGAGATTCGAGAGCGGCTCATCAAGCAGGAAGGCCACCGGGTCGCGTACAACCGCACGTGCGAGCGCCACGCGCTGACGCTCGCCACCGGAGAGCTGGCGCGGCTTGCGTGTCAGCAGATGGTCGATGCCGAACAGCTTGGCGGCCCAATTGACCTTGATGGCGACCATGTCGCGAGCCATGTGCCGGGCCTGCAGCGGGAAGGCGATATTGTCGGCCACCGTCAGGTGCGGGTACAGCGCGTAGCTCTGGAAAACCATCGCCATGTTGTGCGCGCGCGGCGGGAGCCCCGTGACGAAATGCCCGCCCACCAGGACATCGCCGGACGTGGGCGTTTCCAGCCCGGCGATCATCCGGAGCAACGTGGTCTTGCCAGAGCCGGATGGGCCCAGCAGCACCAGGAATTCGTGTTCGCGCACGGCCAGGTTGATGCCATCGACGGCCGTGGTGCTGTCGTAGCGTTTGGTGAGCGAGCGGGTTTCCACTGTAGCCATGATCGTGGGGAGCGCTGTGTATGGCGAGAGGCACTAGTCGCTGCGGCGCGCGAACGCATCTGCGACGCCGCCAGCCTCGCGCGCCCTACACCAGCCCCCTGGTCCGCCATTTGGCGAAGATTCGTTTGCAGGTGTTCTCGGCGTCGCGGATGGCGTCCTCTGGTGAAGCGTCGCCGGTAGCGGCCTTCGCAAACATGGTGTTGAGTACCCAGGTATTGAAGATCTCGTCGATGGCGGCATTGGCGTAACCCGGATAGCCGACATTGGTGGCCTGCGTCATCAAGGTGCCCAGTACCTTGTATTTGTCGTGCGGGGTGGCCTTGGCATCGTTGCCGATCATCTTCATGAGGTCGGGGACAGTGCTGGGGAAGCAGGGGAAGTTGTAGAACTCGCTGCCCAGGAAGCCCTGACGGAAGTTGTCGATGTAGTCCACGAGGAACTGCTTTGCGCCCGCAATGTTCTCGGCGAATTTCCAGATCACGTAGCAGTCCATCACGTGCTCCAGGCAGATGCGTTGCGCGGGCCCGCGTAGCGCTTGCGTCAGCCAGATGTCGGGTGTGACAGGAATGCTCTTGTTCTCGCCTTCACGCGTGATGGAGATCGCGTTCAGGCATAGCGAGATCTTGCCCGCGAGCATCGCGCGATTGTTCGAGGATGGGTCCCATGCCAGTACTTCCGGCGTCATCGTGTCGCGATACAGCGCCCGCACGTACTTGACAGCCTCCAGCGTGTTGCGTGAGTTCAGCACCACGTTGGCTTGCGCATCCTGTATCGAGCCACCGAACGCATACAGGATGGTGCGCATGGCCATGGCGGTATCGAGTTCGGCGGACAGGCCGATACCTACCGGAATTCCCTTGGCCTGCTTGATCTTGCGCCCGGCGGTCAGTACGTCGTCCCAGCTGTCCGGCGGCTTCATGCCCACTTCATCCCAGAGGTCGCGGCGATAGTTGACCGGGTCCGGCACGAAGCTGTCGGAGAACGCAAAGTACTTGCGGGTCTTGGGGTTGTAGGTGCTTCGAACCGCCAGTTCCACCGGCTTGCCATGCTTGCGCTGGCACTCTTCGTAGATCTCGCGATGGTCGATCACCTGGTCCTCATACACCGGCGGTGGCGAGAGGAACATGAAGAGATCGTGGCCCTTCTGCGCCGACACCTCGGCGGCGGCACGCGTGGCCAGCGCCGGAATGCCGACGTGATCGACGATGACTTCAGTGTCGTGGCGCTGACCCCATTCCTTCACGTAGGTGCCATCGAACCATTTGTCGTAGCCAGGCACGAAATGATTCCACTGGAGAATCCTGAGCGTGTGTTTGGCGGCCGCATGCGCGGCACGGGGGCGTATGACAAGGGGAGCAAGGCCGGTGGCCAGCGCGGCGGCTGCCACTGCCTGCATCACGTGGCGGCGCTGCGGACTGATGAGGGAACCGGCGCCGCGTGCAGGCTGATACCTGATCCGGGCAACGGGAGCGTTGTTTTTCATGACTGCCTCGCAAACAAGGAGAGAGCCTCATGTGCTCTGTCTGCGTGGCTACTTTCGGTGTGGCTACGCGCCGGGGCGCATGTGCCTATTTTTCCAGCATAGGCCCGCATGCCGGAATTTCAATCACGGTGTGATGATAAGGATTTGATTCGATTGGATTTTCTGCGGTGCAGCGAGGCCCGCGCGCTAGTACACCCCCGGCACCATTCGCCACGTGTGCGCGCAGTACTGCTCATATTCATCGCCGAAGTTGCTTCGCAAAAGCGCTTCTTCTGCACGGATACGCGCGATCAGCGGCGGGAGCATCAGCACGGTCAACAGCACGCCAACCCCCGAGCGGAACACCAGCACCCAGCCCAGCGAGTTCACCACGAATCCGAGGTAGCTCGGATTGCGGATCACACCGTAGATGCCCGTCGTCACGAGCGTATGCCCGGGCTGGATGGCCACGAGTCCGCTGAAGCGCCGGCCCAGCACGAACACTGGCCACAGCCGCAGGGTGCCGCCGACGATATACAGTGCGAGGCCGATCCATCGCATCGCGTCGCCATCGATCGTCCAGAAGCCGATGCGGTCCGTATAAGCAGGCAGGAATCCCGCAAGCAGGCCGAGCACGCCGAACGCAGCCAGCACCCATCGGTTGCTCCGGTCCTCACGCTCGCCGGCGCTGATGTTGCCGCCAGAGAAAATGGCGACGACTGCCATTGCCATCGTCGCAACAACGGCCAGCGTGCGCGCGGGATCGGCGAAGTATGGGGCGATGCCACCCCATCCGACGATGGGCAGTGCCAGATAGGCCAGGGAGCCCGCGATGGTGAAGAACGCCATTCCGGGATTGGGTCGCATGAATGCCTCCGTCTGCTGTTGGCTGCACATGACAGCCTATGCCCGCTCGGAGGCGGTGTCGAGAGGTCGCCATTCGGTGTGACAATATGCCCGTGTCCCGCGAACGAATTCCACGCCTTTCAGCAATGCCTCTCATCGATATCAAGAACCTCCAGCAAGCCGCTGCCGCGTTTGGCGATGCCCGAGGCTGGCGCAAGTACCACAGTCCCAAGAACCTCGCGATGGCCCTCAGCGTGGAAGTGGCTGAACTGGTCGAGATCTTCCAGTGGCAGACCGAGGAAGAGTCACGCGACATCATGTCCACCGATGAGCGTGCGCACGTCGAGCAGGAACTGGCCGACATCACGATCTACCTGACGCAGCTTGTGACCACGCTCGGCGTCGATCTCGATGCAGCAGTGCGCGCGAAGATGGAGATGAACGCGCGCAAGTATCCGCCGCCGCAGAAGTAAGAGCGCTGCACACGGGTGGGACGTTTCGGATCACGTGTCCGCAGGCGTCTGCCACGCGCGCCAAATCCGGCTAGACTTCTCCCACCACCCCTCGCGGAGAAACGGCCATGGCGGCAGCCAAGCAGGGCAAGTCAGCGAGCAACATCCACATCGGTATTGGCGGCTGGAACTATGCGCCGTGGCGGGACAACTTCTATCCGGCAGGACTCGCGCAGGCGCGCGAACTCGAATATGCGAGCCGGCACCTGACCGCGATCGAGATCAACAGCACGTATCACGGCACGCAGAAGCGTTCGTCGTTCGCCAACTGGCGCGATGCCACGCCAGACGGCTTCGTCTTCTCGGTCAAGGCATCGCGATTCGCCACCAATCGGCGCGTGCTCGCGGAAGGCGCCGATTCGATCAGCCGCTTCATCGATAGCGGCATCGCGGAGCTGCGCGACAAGCTCGGCCCCATCGTCTGGCAGTTTGCGCCGACCAAGCAGTTCGTCGCCGATGACTTCGAGGCCTTCCTGGACCTGCTGCCCGATGCGGTGGAAGGCGTGAAGCTGCGTCACGTCATGGAGGTGCGCCATGAGAGCTTCATGTGTGAGGAATACCTGAAGCTCTCACGCAGGTTCAAGGCGGCCACCGTTTTCACCGACTCTCCGAAGTACCCATCGTTTGCCGATCTCACGTCTGACTTCGTGTACGCACGGCTGATGAACGCCGGGGAGAAGATCGTCACTGGTTACGCGCCGAAGGATCTCGATCAATGGGCGCAGCGCGTGGGCGCATGGGCCAATGGCAAGGCGCCCGATGACCTGCCGCGTGTAGACGGTCCCGGCAAACTCAAGCCGAAAGAGGTGTTCCTGTTCTTCATCAATGGTGCCAAGGAACGGGCGCCGGCGGCTGCTGGGGCGTTGCTGGAACGCCTCGGGTGGTCGCCATCGGAAGCGGTGCCGGTGAAGGCAAAGGCCGCGGCATCGAAAGCGCCTTCCGCGAAAACGGCAACCGCCAGGAAGACGTCGGCAAGGAAGGTTGCGTGACGGTGTCGTGGCCATGCGTATCAGCAAGCTCGCCGCATCGCTTTCAGTTCCGACAGGGGCACCGTTTGCGGCGCTCCCATTAGCCCCTGCCCTGCAGTTGACGCTCGCCGAACTCGGGTGCGCCTCCGTCAATCCGCTCCAGGCGGCCATGCTGCCCGCGGCGCTGGCCGGGCACGACCTGATCGTTCAGTCGCCCCCGGGGAGCGGGAGGGTCGTCGCATTCGCCGTCGCCCTGCTCCATCGACTCGACCAGCGCCGGTTCGATGTCCAGGCGCTGGTTCTCTGTCCCACGCGGGATCGTGCACTGCGGGTCACGCAACGCATCAGGGAATTCGTGCATGCCACCAGGCACGTCAAGGTCGTCACGCTGAGCCCTGGCATGGCCATGCGTCCGCAGATCGATAGCCTGATCCATGGCGCGCATGTCGTTGTAGGCACGCCGGGCCGCATTCTCGATCACATCGAGAGCGGCAGCCTTGACCTGCGTGCGGTCAGCACGCTCGTGCTCGATGAGACGGACAAGATGCTCGACATGGGGTTCGCCGATGACATCGTGTATGCCGCGAGCCGCTGTCCAAGGGGCAGACAGACGCTGCTGTTCTCATCGTCCTGCCAGGGCGATCTGTCGCCCGAGATGGAGCGGCTTGCCAGGCACTGGCTCAGGAAGCCGCAGCACGTCTTTCAGTTGCCTGTGTAGTGATCCGCATTCGCGCTGGGTCGCAAGCCATCGGACATTTCTTACAAAGATTCGTGGAAGTCACCCTGTGAGCGTCGTCAATCCTTTGCTAATCTGAATGAACGCTGCCGTAGGCACGTTGCGCAGTGCTCCCGGAGCGGCCCGTCGTGGGCAATGAATGTTTCCAAAACGGCAACTAGGAGTCGGTGTTATGAAAACCGCGCGGCAGGTTCTGGAAAGCAAGGCAAATCATTCGATCTACAGCATTCCTCCCACGGCGACGGTTTATGCCGCGCTGCAACTCATGGCGGAGAAAGGCATTGGCGCCCTGCTGGTGATGGAGCACCAGAAGATCGTCGGCATCATCAGTGAGCGGGATTACGCGCGCAAAGTGATCCTGATGCAACGCACGTCGCGCGAGACCCTGGTGCGCGAAATCATGACGTCTTCGGTGATCTATGTGCGCGCCGAACAGAGCACCGATGAGTGCATGGCCCTGATGACCAGGCACCGCCTGCGTCACCTGCCGGTCATGAATGGCGAAGACCTGCTCGGCATGCTGTCGATCGGCGACCTCGTGAACGACATCATCAGCGAGCAGCGCTTCACGATCGAGCAACTGGAGCACTACATCCACGGCGCTCGCTGAACTTCGCGCTTTCACGCCGATTGCGTTTTCAATCACGGCGATCTCCTGGCATCATCGATGTGATGCGCCCGAAGATCGCCGGCCTGCGCTTGCCTGCCTGAAAAACGGGCAATCGCGCCAGCGCCAAAAGCTAAGCATGCATATAATTATGCGATTACTGAATTAGGCCGCCGCGCTCGCCATGCGGCCGCACGTTTTTTTGCCCCGCATGTCGTCGCCCGCCCCCGCCAGCCAATCCGCCGTCGAGGCCATCGCCTCTGTCTCCCCTGCTCCTGTCCACGACCATGCCGCGATCATGCGTGTGATCGGCGGCATCGTGCTTTGCATCCTGCTGGCGGCGCTCGACCAGACTGTGGTGATCCCGGCCGTTCCGGCGATTGCGAACGATCTGAACGGATTCGGGCACCTGTCGTGGATCGTGACCGCGTACCTGATCGTGTCGACGGTGACCACGCCGCTGTACGGCAAGCTGTCCGACAGTTTCGGGCGGCGGCGCCTGCTGATGGTGGCGATTTCGCTGTTCATCGTCGCGTCCGTGGCCTGCGCGCTGGCGCAATCGCTGCCGCAACTGATTCTGTTCCGGGCGCTGCAGGGTGTCGGCGGCGGCGGGCTGATGTCGCTGGCGCAGGCCGCCATTGCCGATGTGGTGGCGCCACGCCAGCGTGGCCGCTACCAGGGGTACCTGGCGACGGTCTGGGCCGTCTCGTCGATTGCGGGGCCGCTGGTCGGCGGCTGGGTGTCCGACCACCTGTCGTGGCGCTGGCTGTTCTGGATCAATCTGCCGCTCGGGTTGCTGGCGATGACGATGTGCTATCGCGGACTCGCGCACCTCAAGCCGCGTGGCGGCAAGCCGACGGTCGACTGGCTGGGCGCCCTGCTCCTGGCCGTGGCCATCGTCGCGTTCCTGCTGGCGATGAGCTGGGGCGGCGAGGCATTCGACTGGATCTCGCCGCAGATGGCCGGCCTGCTGGCGCTCACGCTGGTTGCCGTGGCGCTGCTGGCGTGGCAGGAACGCCGGGCCGCGGACCCGATGCTGCCACCGCGCCTGTTCCGCAATCGCGCCTATGTGATGGGTGTGGGCGCGTCCGCGCTGGCCGCACTCAATATCTTCCTGTGCATCTTCGCCCTGCCCCTGCAATTCCAGCTCGTGCGCGATGCCGATGCGTCGATGTCGGGCCTGCTCGTGGTGCCGTTCCTGCTGTCGACGGTGGCCGGCAACTTCATGGTGGCATGGCTGGCGCCGCGCCTGGGCCGCATGCGAATCATCCTGACCGGTGGCTTCATTGCGGCGGCGATCGGCCTGATTGCGCTGGCGACGATGACCTCGACGGTACCCACGGCCTTTGTCCTGATTGCGATGACGATCGGCGGTATTGGACTGGGTATCGGGATGGTCGGCACGCTGATCAGCGTGCAGAACGCGCTGGAGCGTCGTGACATGGGTGCGGGCACCGGCGCGCTGCTCGTGCTGCGCTCGCTGGGCAGCTCGATCGGCGGCGCGCTGGCCGGTACGCTGCTGGCGATGGAATTTCGCGACGCGCTGGCTCGCGCCGGCGTTACGCAGGCGCTGGACCTCGGCGCGCTGCGCCATGGCAGCGACGCCTTGGCGCATCTGTCGCCGACCGTGCGTCAACTGCTGGCCGGTGGCGTGGAATCCGGCTTTCATCTGATTTTCGCAGCCGGCGCGCTGGCCGCGATCGTCGCGCTGATCATCGTGCGCCGCATGCCGGATCTGGAACTGCGCAGCAGCGTGGCCGAGCACGCGGCCAAGATCCACATGGAATAAGGGAACAAGCGAATAAGGGAACAAGCGCTTGGCAGGTGCGGCCGCCGCATGACGCAAGGCGGCTGGAAGCGTAGACTTGCCTGCACCTCACGCCACCGGAGCCCCGACTCATGTCTCGCCAACGTACCCTGGAACCTGTTCAATGGATCGCGCTGGCCGGCGCGCTGGCGCTGGCAGCCGCGGCAGTCATGTTGCCGCCCCCGGCACGCGCGGCCGACAAGCCCGCCACGGTGGCTGGGCAACCGGCTGGCAATTGCCCGGCATCCCTGAACTTCCGCTTCCCGCGGCTCCAGGACGACGCGCCACAGAACCTGTGCCAGTACGCCGGCAAGGTGGTGCTGGTGGTCAACACGGCCAGCTACTGCGGCTTCACGCCCCAGTACGAAGGGCTGGAGGCGCTCTACGCCAAATACCGTGATCGCGGGCTTGTGGTCCTGGGCTTCCCATCGAACGATTTCTCGCAGGAGCCCGGCTCGGCCAAGGAAATCTCTGACTTTTGCTACAACACCTACGGGGTCAAGTTCCCGATGCTGGGCAAGAGCCACGTGCGCGGCAGCGATGCCAACCCCATGTACGCATTGCTGGCCCAGGAAACCGGCACCACGCCGAAGTGGAACTTCTACAAGTACCTGATCGACCGCAAGGGTCAGGTCGTTGGCAGCTACAACAGCATGGTCAAGCCCGATGACAAGCAGTTCGTCGCCACGGTCGAGGAACTGCTGAACAAGCGATGACCACGGCCCGGCGCGCCTTTCCGGCCGCCGTTTCCATTCGTATTTGATTTTCGTCAATAAAGGAACGCCCGCGCATCATTACTTTCGCCCCTTGGCCAATCAACACAAACAACAGGCGGCGAGAGAGGGATCATGGGTAACGTCTTGTACGAAGCGGATGGGCATGTCTGCCTGTCGTTCACGGATCTGGTTGAGGAAGAGCACGGCGAGGTCGTGCAGAGCAACCAGTTCCTGGTGGTGGATAACGGCCATGCGGCGCTGATCGACCCGGGCGGGAACATGACCTACAGCGAGTTGTACCTGACGATCAGCCGGTACTTCCCGCCCAAGCAACTCGACTATGTCATGGCGTCGCACGCCGACCCGGACATCGTGGCCTCCGTGGGGCGCTGGCTGACCTCATCGGACAGCCGCGTGCTGATCTCGCAGGTCTGGGCACGCTTTCTCCCTCATTTCTGCCAGGCCGGCAAGACAGCGGGGCGCATCGTGACGATCCCCGATGCCGGGATGGTGGTGCCGCTCGGGCGCAGCCAGCTCGTCGCGGTTCCCGCGCACTTCCTCCACTCGGAGGGCAATTTCCAGTTCTACGATCCGGTCAGCAAGATCCTGTTTTCGGGCGATCTTGGGGCAGCCATGACGTCCGGCGCGGAAGCCGGGGCCGTCGTGACCGATTTCGACGCCCACGTGTCGCGCATGCTGCCGTTCCATCGCCGTTACATGAGTGGCAACCGGGCGTGCCGGCTGTGGGCCGCGATGGCGCGGACCCTCGACATCGAATGGATCGTGCCCCAGCACGGGCCATCGTTCCGTGGCAGGGAAATGGTCGGGCGCTTCATCGGCTGGGTCGAGCAATTGCAGTGCGGACTGGACCTGCTCGATTCCTCGCATTACCGGGTTCCGTCCTTCCGCGCCTGAGCCGGCAGCGCCCGCGCGCTTGCGCTATGCTCCCGGGGCTGGTGTTACACGAGGAGACAAGACCCATGAAACTAGTCCGCGTAGGAAAGCCCGGGGCAGAGCGCCCGGGCGTGCTGGACCGAGACGGCCGCGTGCGCGACCTGTCCGGCGTGATCGGCAATATCGGCCCGCAGGAATTGGCGCCCGCGGCGCTGGCCCGGCTGGCCGCCATCGACCCGGCCACGCTGCCGGTGCTGCCGGTAGTGGAGGGCGGACGCTTCGGCGTGCCCTGGAGCGGTATCGGCAAGATCATCGCCATCGGCCTGAACTACGCCGACCATGCCGCGGAAGCCGGCATGCCCCTGCCGGCCGAGCCGATCGTGTTCCTGAAGGCCAATACGTCGCTGAACGGCCCGAACGACAACGTGATGCTGCCTTTCGAATCGCAGAAGTCCGACTGGGAAGTCGAGCTGGGCGTGGTAATCGGCGCCACCGCGCGCAATGTGTCGAAGGCGCAGGCGCTTGAATACGTGGCGGGCTACTGCGTGGTCAACGATGTCTCGGAGCGCGAGTTCCAGCTCGAACGCGGCGGTACCTGGGACAAGGGCAAGGGCTGCGACACGTTCTGTCCGGCGGGCCCGTGGCTGGTGACACGCGACGAGGTGCCCGACGCCCAGAAGCTCGCCATGTGGCTCGACGTCAATGGCCAACGGATGCAGAAAGGCAGCACCGCCACAATGGTTTTCGACGTACCGAGCATCGTCAGCTACGTCAGCCGCTTCATGACGCTCGAACCCGGCGACCTGATTGCCACCGGCACGCCGCCGGGCGTGGGCATGGGCTTCAAGCCGCCGCGCTACCTGCGCGCTGGTGACGTGATGCGCCTGGGCGTTGAAGGTCTCGGCGAACAGAGCCAGACCGTGGTGGCCTACGGCGAGCGGTAAGGCCACAAATGAGGACGGGTGGGGCGCCTGCGGAGGCATCCCCGAGGGTTCCCCGCTGAAACGTCTTCATACAAAGCGTCGCGATTACACACAAAGCGTACGTTCAGGGCAACAGTTTTGCCGCAAATCCGGGCGCTTTCGCACGAAATCGACATTACATGTTTCACCTGCGCGCGCGCGTGGAATACTGTTCATACATGTCTGCCTGTTAGAGCACCACCATGTCTGAACACGCCCCCGAAATCGATGACCCCGAAGTCGGGGCCATACTGCAGTCCGTCTCCGTCCGTCTCGCCAAGAGCGCTCCCACCCGGTCCTACTGCACGCTGCACGACACGCTGGACTCGCGTGACGAGCTGCAGGACATCCGTCGCCATATCCACCAGCATCCCGAACTCGCATTCAGCGAGGTCCACACAGCGGAGCTCGTCGCCAGCAAGCTGGAAGGCTGGGGCTACACGGTTACGCGTGGCGTGGGCGGTACTGGCGTGGTCGGCACGCTGCGCGCGGGCACGGGCCTGCGCAGCATTGGCATTCGTGCCGACATGGATGCGTTGCCGATCCAGGAACGCTCCGGCTTGCCCTACGCAAGCATGCATGAGGGCAAGATGCACGCATGCGGGCACGACGGACACACTGCCGTGTTGCTCGGTGCCGCGCGGCAACTGGCGCGCACCAGGCACTTCAGCGGCACCGTTCACCTGATATTCCAGCCGGCCGAGGAAGTCGGAGCCGGCGGCGGTGCGGAGCGGATGCTGGCCGATGGTCTGTTCGAACGCTTCCCGTGCGACGCCGTTTTCGGCCTGCACAACCACCCGGGTGTCGAGGCCGGTACCTTCATGTTCCGGTCGGGCCCTTTCATGGCCGCGTGTGATACCGTTGCCATCACGATCCGGGGGAAGGGCGGCCATGCCGCGCGTCCGCATCAGTCGATCGATCCGATCCTGGTGGCCGGGAGCCTGGTCATGGCGCTGCAGTCCGTGGTGGCACGCAGCGTCGATCCGAACGAGACCGCGGTGGTCACGATCGGCACGCTGCACGCGGGTCATGCGCCCAATGTGATACCTGATAGCGCACGCATGGAACTCAGCGTGCGCTCGTTCAGCCCGGACGTGCGCGCGTCGATGGAGGCACGCATCCGCAAGCTGGCCGTATCGCACGCGGAAGGCTACGGCGCCGCTGCCGAAATCGAATACGTGCGCGGCTATCCGGTGCTCGTCAACAGCGAGGCGGAAACCGAGTTTGCGCGCCAGGTGGCCGAGGAACTGGTCGGTCCCGAGCGCGCAATCGCCAATTTCCCGCGCATCGCCGGGAGCGAGGACTTTGCGTACTTCCTGCAGCAACGCCCGGGTTGCTTCGTGCGGATGGGCAACGGCGCCAACCAGCCGCTGCTCCACAACGCCCGCTACGACTTCAACGACGACAACCTGACCGTGGGCGCCGCCTACTGGACGCGCCTGGTCGAACGTTACCTGGCAGCGTAAGTAGAGGGCGCAGGGCTACTTGAAGAAGGTGCTCGGCGGCACGCCAAACTGCCGCCGGAACATCGTCGCAAATGCGCTTGGGCTGCCGTAGCCCATGTCGAGCGCGACATCCACCACCTTGTCCCCGGCCGCCAGCCGTTCCAGCGCGGCCAGCAGCCTGGCCTGCTGGCGCCACTGGCCGAATGTCATCCCCGTTTCGCGCGCAAAGCGGCGCTGGATGGTCTTGGGGTCCACGCCGAGCCTGTCGCCCCAGTCGGCCAGTGTCAGGGGCGAGTCCGGGCTGGCGACGATCAGGGCGCAGATCTCGCGCAGGTCCTTGTCGGTCGGGCGCGGCAGGTGCAGCGGCAGCGTCGGCACCTGCGTGACTTCATCGAGCAGCACCCGCATCAGGCGGCCTTCGCGCGAATCGGGCGAATAGGGCAGGGGGATGTCGATCGCGGCCAGGATCAGTTCGCGCAGCAGCGGCGAGATACCGAGTACGGTACAACGCGTGGGCAGGTTCGGCGCGGCGTCCGGGCGGATATAGGCGGTGCGCATCTGCACGTGGCCAACCATGCGGATCCAGTGCACCGTGCCCCCGGGCATCCACATGCCGCGCGTGGGTGGCACGATCCATTGGCCGTCGGCCGTAGATACCACCATCACGCCATGCACGGCGTGGATCAGCTGGGCGTGCGGGTGCTGGTGAGGCTTGGTGACATGGGCGGGCAGGTAGTCGGCCGCCATGGCGGCAACCGGCATCGGGCTGCGGTCGTACTGGACGTAGGCGGGTTGATCCGAATAGGTATCGGCCCGCCCGTCGGCATGGGCAGCGCGCGGTGCATCGGCTGGCATGTCCTTTTCTCCAAAGTTGCGGCCCCATTCTCGCAGGACAGGCGCAGATTTGCCAATTAGGATCGTTGCCATTCCCCAGTGCCGTGCCGTTCGGGCCTCGGGGACAAACGCATAAGAACGACCGGCCAATGCGCCCCCCGTACCATGAGCACAACTGTCCATCCGGCCCAGACGGCCGACCGTGAGGAAGGCACGCGTTTCCGCGTGCTGTACGCGATCAGCTTCGCGCACTTTCTCAACGACATGATCCAGTCGCTGATCCTTGCCATCTATCCGATGCTCAAGGGCGGCTTCAACCTGAGTTTCACGCAGATCGGCCTGCTGACGCTGACGTACCAGATCACGGCATCGTTGCTGCAGCCGGTCGTCGGCCTGTACACGGACAAGCACCCGAAACCGCACTCGCTGGCCATCGGCATGGGCTTCACGCTGTGCGGCCTGTTGCTGCTGTCGGTGGCGCCGAGTTATGGCGTGCTGCTGATGGCAGCGGCGCTGGTGGGTACCGGCTCGTCGATCTTCCATCCTGAATCGTCGCGCGTCGCGCGACTGGCGTCGGGCGGCCAGCACGGGCTGGCCCAGTCGATCTTCCAGGTTGGTGGGAATGGCGGCAGCGCGATGGGTCCGCTACTGGCCGCGTGGATCGTCCACACGCAGGGCAGCGTTGCGTGGTTCTCGCTGGCCGCGCTGCTGGCCATCACGGTGCTGTGGCAGATCGGCGGCTGGTACGGCCGTCATCTGGCCGAACGCGCGGCGAAGAAGAAGGGCGCCGGTGCCACGGTCAGCCGGCTGCCGACGTCGACGGTCGTGCGTGCCATCGTGGTGCTGCTGCTGTTGATCTTCTCCAAGTACTTCTACATGGCCAGCCTGAACACGTACTACACGTTCTATCTGATGGAGAAGTTCGGCCTGCCGCGCCAGAGCGCGCAGATCTACCTGTTCCTGTTCCTGTTCGCCGTGGCCGCAGGCACCATCCTGGGCGGCCCGATCGGCGATCGCATCGGCCGCAAGCGCGTGATCTGGGCGTCGATCCTTGGCGTGGCGCCGTTCACGCTGATGCTGCCGCACGCCAACCTGTTCTGGACCGCCGTGCTGTCCGTGGTGATCGGCTTCATCCTGGCATCGGCCTTCTCGGCAATCCTCGTGTTTGCGCAGGAACTGATTCCGGGCAAGGTCGGCATGGTGTCCGGGCTGTTCTTCGGGTTTGCCTTCGGCATGGGGGGCATCGGCGCTGCCGTGCTTGGCAGGCTGGCCGATGTGCACGGCATCGAATCCGTGTATCAGCTTTGCGCGTTCCTGCCGCTGCTGGGCCTGCTGGCGGTATTCCTGCCGGATCTGCGGGAGCGGGCAAAGGTGGCGACGGCTTGAGCGACTGATTGTTTTCGCCCCTCTCCCGCTGTGCGGGAGAGGGGCGGGGGAGAGGGCCGGCGGTTCAAATTGCGATCTTCTCATCTTGAGCTGCCGAGCCATCTCCCCCAACCCCTCTCCCACGCGTGGGAGAGGGGAGCAATACTCTCACTCACTTCCCCGTCTTGTCCCGCGAGACATCCATGATCATCCGCGTCAGCAGATACAGACGCGGCGTGACCGAGTTCAGATCCACGTACTCGGCATCGTTCGAGTGCGCGCCGAAGCCGCGCAGGCCGAAGCGCTCGATCACCGGTGCCTTGCTGGCGGCCGCCGCGAAGGCCGCGTCGGTGCCGCCACCTTCGGCGGTATCGTAGACGGCCAGCTTCTCGCCGATCTCGGCGTAAATACCCTGCGCATGCGCCGCCAGCGCGCGGGCGGCCGGCGTGGCCTCCAGCGGCGGGCGGCGGCGCTCGAACTTCACCTCGACCTTTGTATCGGGGATCAGCTTTTTCTGAACACGTTCCTGAAGCGTACGTTCCAGACCGTCGTAGTCGGCGGTGCGCAGCACACGCACGTCGGCCTGCGCGGTGGCGCTCGCCGGAATCACGTTGCGGTTGGTGCCGGCCTGGGACACGGTCCAGTTGACCTTGAGGCCGGTATCGGGATTGGACAGGTCACGCATCTGCAGGATCTGGTGCGAGATCTCGTAGAGCGCGTTGCGGCCCAGTTCGGGCGAGTTCCCCGCGTGTGACGACTTTCCCTCCACCTTCAGCGAGACGGCCCCGATGCCGCTGGTGGCCAGCGACAGCCGGTCACCCGTGACGCGCGTTGCCTCGCACGAGAATACGGCATCCTGCTCCGCCCCGAGCTTCGTCAGCGTGGCCCGTGCGCCGGGCGAACTGATCTCCTCGTCGCCGTTGATCAACACGGTCAGCGTGCCGTAGTCCTTGAAGTTCATCTTCTGCAGGATCGCCACCGTGTGCAGGATCACCGCCACGCCGTTCTTGTCGTCCGCGATGCCCAGCCCATAGGCGCGGTCTCCGTCAATGCGGAACGGCTGCTGCGCAAGCATGCCGCGCAGGTACACCGTATCCATGTGCGCGATCAGCATGATCTTGCGTTGGCCGGTGCCCTTGAACTGGGCCATGACCATCTTGCCCACCTTCGGGGGCGTGTCTTCCATGCGATAGATGTCGGTCGGCTCGACCAGCTTCGCGTCGCCACCAAGCGCGGCCAGGCGGTCACGAATCAGATTGGCGATGCGGTCCAGGCCTTCGAGGTCCTTGCTGCCGGATTCGATCGACACCAGGTCCTTGAGCGTGTCGATCAGCGCGGGCTTTTCCTGCTGCGCAAGCTGAAAGACCGGCTGCACCGGTTCGGCCTGCGCGGGCAGGGCGCAGATCGCACCGGCCAGCGCGAGCGCGGCGGGGAGCATGGCGAGCCGGGTACGCAGGGCGGGGCGGGCGGTGACGTGCATGTGTGAAACACTCCTTCTTGTGTCTTTTGTGGGCAAAGCCGAATGTTGCTGAATCGGCGCGCCGCGGTAAAGGGGCAATTGAAGGGCCAATTTCCCGGATCGCGGCCCGCGTCGAGTGCCTTGTCGCGCCAGCACCGCAGACATTGGTCACCCTGGCATTGAATTTGCGGCATCATGGCGGTCATGAAGTCCGCCGTACCCCAGCCCCTCGGGACCCTAGCCATGCCTGCCGCCACGCCCCCCCGGGAGCCAGCGCGCCCCGCCTGCGCCCACTGCCTTGCGCTTGCCGATGATTCGCGTCGGCGCGAGCCACATCCCTGTCTGACCCTGTGCAATACCGCGCCGCTGGTTAGCCAGAGTGCGGCCGGCGTGCCCTTCAGCATGATGTCGTTCACGTGCCGCGAGTGTGGTACCGCATGGCGACTCTATGACCGCGCCAACGAGCTGTTTGTGTCGTGGGTGCCTGAACATCCGCTGGTGCGATAACCGCCTCTAAGATGGCATCTTTCCTGATTCCCTTCAGCTCCCGCCCCCGCCCGACCATGGCCGCCTTCCGTTTCCTGCCGCTGCATGCCGCGTGCATCGCCGCCGCCCTGACCGCTACCGTTACCACGCCGGCATACGCCGCCGACAACTATCCGAGCCGCCCGATCCGCATGATCGTTGCCTATCCGACCGGCGGCATCAGCGACGCTGTGGCGCGCGCGCTCGGCGAAAAGCTCTCCGCGCAGATGGGTACTTCGGTCGTGGTCGAGAACAGGGCCGGCGCGGGCGGTAGCATCGGTATCGATGCGGTGGCCAAGGCCGCACCTGACGGCTACACGCTTGGCTTTGCCGCCACCAGCCCGCTGACGCTCAATCCGCATGTGGGCCACGTCAACTACGATCCCCAGCACGACGTGGCGCCGGTGATGAGCGTGATGTACTCGCCGGTGCTCCTGGTTGCCACGCAGAGCTTCACCGGCAAGTCGTTCCAGGACCTGATCGCGCAGGCCAAGGTTAAACCGGGTTCGGTGCGATGGGCCACGTCGGGCCTCGGCACCGTGGGCCACGTGATGCTCGAGCAGATCAAGGCGAAGTCGAAGGTCGAGGTGACGATGATCCCGTACAAGGGTGCGGGCCAGCAACTGAACGATGCACTGGGCGGCCAGTTCGAGGTGATGAGCACCAACGCCAGCCCCATGCTGACGCAGCACATGCAGGCAGGGCGCCTGCGGGCCATCGCCGTGGGGGCGCCAAAGCGGATCGAATCGCTGCCCAACGTGCCGACCTTCGACGAACTCGGCTATCCCAAGGCCAACCTGACCTCGACCTTCGGCATCTTTGCACCGGGCAAGACGCCGCCGGCGATCATCAACCGGCTCAACGCGGAGCTGAACAAGGCGCTGGCCGAGCCCGACGTGCGCGACCGCCTGATGCGCGGCGGCGAGGTCCCCACCGGCGGCACGGCCGCACAATTTGGCGCCGCGATCCGCGCCGAATCGGCCGAGAACGCCCGCATCGTCAAGGAAGCGGGTATCAGGATCGACTGATTTTTGCCGGTTCGATTAGCGCGCTACAGGGCGTCCAGCCGGCTGCCAAGCCGATAGACCGCGCGCAGCATCACGCCGTTGAACGGCCAGAGCGCAAGCTTGGTGCGCACGCGCGACAGGTGGCTGTCGATGGTGCGCGCCTGCTCCTCGATGTGCGAGCCGGCCCAGACCTGCTCGATCATCGTGCTGCGCGCCACGACCGTGCCCAGGTTGCGGAACAGCAACAGCGCCAGCGCATACTCCTTGGGTGACAGCGTCACAGGCACGCCGTTGACCCATACCCGGCGCTCCGCCACTGCAAAGCGAAACGCACCACAGATCAGCTGACCGGGGGCATCGCTCAAGGCGCCCTGTGCTGCGGCCGCGGCGGCCATGCCGGGCATCGAGGCGCGCCGGGTCAGCGCCTCGATGCGCGCCCGCAGCTCATCGCAGCGCGCGGGCTGAGGTACGTAGGCGTCCGCGCCGGCCGCGAGACATCCGACGATATCTTCCTCCGCATTGCTCTGGCCCAGCATCATCACCGGCAGACCGTGCCCGAGCGTGCGCCGTACCCAGTCGAGCAGCTCGTCGGCATCGGTTCCCGTGACGTCGCGATCGAGCAGCAACAGATCGTATGGCTCGCGGCGAATCGCCTCGATCATCGGCTGGGCGCAGCGGAAGCGCGCGAGGGTATGTCCGCCGGGGCGCAACGCGTGTTCCAGCACCATGGCGCGGGCCGGGTTGTCTTCGAGCGCGGCGATTCTCACGATGCGTGTCCTTCCTCTCTGGTTCAGATAGTTCGGGCCATGGTAGGCCGATGAACCGCGCCGATGAAGTAAACATTTGTGGCCGACCAAAATG
>JAFAJB010000137.1 GCA_019236395.1 Cupriavidus sp. | reverse complement strand
GGCTGCCGTGGCACTGCGCTGCGCGAGCGTGCGTACCTCGCCGGCCACAACGGCAAAGCCGCGTCCCTGCTCACCGGCCCGCGCAGCCTCCACCGCCGCGTTCAGCGCCAGGATGTTGGTCTGGAACGCGATGCCTTCGATCACGCCGATGATGTCGACGATACGGCTGGACGCGGTGGCAATCTCGTCCATGGTGTTTACCACGCGTCCTACCACTTCTCCGCCCTTGTGGGCGGTATCAGTCGCATTCGCTGCCAGGCCGCTCGCCTGCCGGGCATTGTCGGAATTCTGGCGAACGGTGCTGGCCAACTCCTCCATGCTCGAAGCGGTTTCTTCCAGCGAAGCTGCCTGCTCTTCCGTGCGTTGGGACAGGTCAAGATTTCCGCTCGCAATTTGACTGGACGCCCCGGCAATCGCATCTGTGCTACCTCGCACCTGCGCGACGATCTGCGTGAGACTACGCTGCATGGTGGCGATTGCGCCCATCATGCGGCCGATTTCATTTCGCGATGTCTGTCCAATCTGCGCGGTCAGGTCACCACGCGCGATACGTTCACAGATATTCACCGCAGCTTCAATCGGCTTGACGATAGCGGAATTCAACGACCTGGCGCAGATTACGGCGATCACGCCGCCAATGATCATCAAGGCGATGCTCAGCGCGCGCATACTGCCATAGCGCTGTTGTGCCGTTTCGTATGCAGCCTGGGCGACATGATCCTGGTACGCCTCAAGGTTGTCGTTATCCTTGAGCATCGCGCGCTGCAATCGCTGCATCGTGCTCTTCATCATCGTGGCAGCGAGTTCATTGTCATGGTTCAGCAAGGCCTGTTGCAACGGTCGTATGCCTTGCTCCATGAACTCCTGGCGACGGGCCGCAACCTTCACTGCCAGCACGTCCTCGTCATGGTCTCGCGGCAGTGCCATATAGCGATGCCAGGCCGCATCCGATTCGGCCATATAGCTACTGGAGCGCTTTACCGTCGCTTGCAGATCGACCGGCTCGCCCGGCAACGGAATCTGATCCAGGGCGAGCCGAGCCCGCGTCGTGGCCAATTGCACCTTGGCGAGAGCCATTGCCGAGACCATTTGATTCTCGCGCGTCTCCCGCAGCGCGTCGTTACTCTGCGTGACGCCATACATGCCGCTGGCGCCGGCCAGGACAACAAGCACTGCCAGGACAAATACTGCGATGCGTACCTGCGTCCTGATCTGCAAGTTCCGGAGTTCCGTAGGAAACATCATTAAATCCTCCCCTGCCGCAGTTCCATTGCCAGTTGTTTCGCCACGTAGCATTCCTCGTGCGCCTTCGCCAACTGATCGCGGCTCTTTCTGAGGGCCACAACTGCGGCAATAATCATTACCAAAAGCAGGGCAACAATGTCGGAAAGTAGAATGATTCGTTTCTTGATCGAAAAGCCACGCAATCTTTCGCTGCTCATGATTTCCTCATCGATTTGGGCACCCACCCGCCCAATAACGATCACGCTTCGTTTTTATTTATATTTATATCTATATTTCAAAAAATTAATCCCGGCATGTCCCGGAACGTCAACAAATAGTCCCGTTATGCAAAGTGCACTGACGATATCCATGGGATAATAGAGAGCCGTGAATTTGATTTGAAAAGTATTTTCAGGTGAAGGTGTAGAGAAATAAAATATCGCACCCAAAACGCGCTCGCTAATGGCGCGATGAGGGCCGCAAAATCGCACCCCATTCAACGAGTGCAGCGCATGGCGTGCTATTGCGCCATCGTGACTTGGCAACGGCCGCAGTGAGCCTGTGCCAGGTCATGGCATCTCATTTTTCCTGGATCATCATCGCAAATCGATCATTGCCGCGACGGTGTGGCGCAAACCAATGAGATCTTTGAGGCGCATCGTAGAAACTCATGCAGGCAGGCGAACGTCTACGGAGTCGATGGCCGTGGATGCAGCGCTCGTATAAAGCACGCAGCGATTACGTCCGCCCAGCTTCGCCTGGTACAGTGCCTCATCCGCCTGATCAATCAGCTGTTGGGGGTTCGCAGCCATGTCCGTTGTACATGCCACCCCGATAGACAAGGTCACCGGTTTGCCAATTGTCGCGTTGACCGCGCCAGGCATCGAAATCTCTGCCCGGTAGCCCTCCGCCCGGTTCAACGCGGTTCCCGCGTCCATCTCGGGCAGGAGTACCAGGAACTCCTCGCCACCATATCGGCAAACAATGTCGCCGGGGCGCACATTGACTTGCAACAGCGCGGCTACGTCCTCCAGCACCCGATCGCCGATCGAGTGGCCGAACTGGTCATTGATTTGCTTGAAATGATCGATATCGATCAACAACACCGCTAGCGGCTTGCCTGCCTGGGCGCCACGGTCGAACTCGCGTGACAAGGCACCGTTGAGATAGCGGCGGTTGTACAGCCCGGTCAGCGGATCCCGGTTGGCCTGTTCCGAGAGCTGTGCCTGCAGGGCCTGCACAGCTTCCAACTGACTCTGCAGCGCCAGTTCACTTTTCTGCAGCTTGGAACGCGTCTCACTAAGGGTCACCGCCCTGGTATAGGCGCCGCGTGCGAACAGCAGCAGATATACCGTGAGACAGGCCGTGCTTAAGGCTGTCACCGGCATTGTCGTGTCCGGCTCGAACCGAAAGCCAAACACGGCTACCGACAGCGCAGCGCCCAGTGCAGACAAGGCCACGGCCTCGAGCGCGCCGCGAAACCCGCGAAACGCAGCAAGGTTGATGCATCCGCAGATCACCAGCAGGTAGGAGACCCAGAGCGGAAAGCCCAGCCAGGCAGCCCACAACCCGAAGCACCAGTCATCCAGGCGCAGATTGTTGAGTTCGGCCTTGAAGGGATCACGCGCATACCTGGCCACGAAATAGACCACATGCGGATAGATCAGAAACTGAAGCGACATCAAGACCCATGCAACCGCGCCCTGCCCGTGCGCATGGAAATGCAAGGCCAGGATTGCGAAGACGATCCACCACGAAGCGGTCCGATTGCGGTGGTTCATTCGCACCACCCAATGCACTCCCCCGGGACGCTTTTTATTTTCTGATCTGGCGTTCATTTCATCGAGATATGGTCAGCGAGCAATACCGTAGTCCGAAAAGCCGGAGCTTCAGGCAAGCAATGTCGCAGTATGACCGATCACGTGCTCAATGAATGCTGATCGCCAACCCGCACCCGCGCCTGAGTCACCGGTTCGGGAATAGCCTACCGCTTCAATGACGCTTCAAGGTTGTGCAGATTCTGCGGCTGTACGCGAATCAGACCGCCGCGCGGGCTGTCGATGTCGGCGATCAATGCCAGTGACAACGACACTGTCAGCGGAAGCACGAGCATCAACGAGGTCTTGGCGCGCTCCGAGCGTGCGCCATAGCCCTGCATCAGACTGCTGAAGAACGCGATGGTGATCATGAGGCTCCAGGCCGAGACGGGAATCCGGTTCAACCAGGCGGCCTCCGTGTAGCCCTGGGAATTGATGACATCGTTCATGCCTGACACCACGAGGCCAGTGATCGGGGTGGGCTTTTCGCGCGCCACCGTTCGTACCGCATTCCACATCTCGTCCTCGATCTGCGCGGTGACAGCCTCCAGCTGCTGCATTTGCGTATCGTCGCGCGTGCGGTAATAAAGAATGCGCTGGTCCAGATACCGGACCAGCAACGCCTTGACCTTCTCGGCGCCTGGCCCTTCGATCAGATCCGCCCGCAAGTATTCGGTGCCGATCGCATTGGCCTCTTCTTCCTCAAGGTTCTTGCGCTGGTCATACCGCCCGACGGCCATGGACAGCGTGAACCCGATCAACAGTGCCAACAGCGTCAGGGTGGCGCCCTGAACAATGCTGAAGTCGTCCCGGCTATCGGCAGGAATCGGCCTGTAACGGCGCAGGACCGATGCGCCTATCGCCGTGGCCAGCGTCATGAGCACAATCATGGCAATGAAAAGTAAGGCTGGATGACTGATGAGCGGGTTCATTTTTGTCTTCTGCTCGTCGAATGAATGACATCACACCGCCCTATGCCGCTGCGGCCGCCCTACTTTCGCACGATTCCGTGCCCTGGCGCGACCGACATGTCACTTCATCGGAAAAATCTAACGCGTCAAATAAATCGTGATAACCGCTCCGCAGCGCTCAGGTCCACGTTGTGAAACGTGGATCATAAGACACCCCGTTAAGATTGAAATTGCGTAGGGGCTCCTGCATCTGCGTGCATTGCTGTAGCGATCTCTACGACATTGCAGCACTTGCAACCGGCACCTATGCTGCCGTCATGACTGCCACCTCCGAATCCTGGCTCCTGCTGATTGTCAGCCTGCCGACCGCCAGCGCAACCACGCGCATGCGCATATGGCGCGCGATCAAGGCCATTGGCTGCGCCGCATTGCGTGACGGCGCCTACCTCTTGCCTGCGCACGCCGAGCAGGCAGCGCAGTTGGGCAATCTCGCCGACGAGGCGTTGCAGGAAGACGGTCAGGCCTGGGTCCTGCGCGTTCAGCCCGGGAATGGTGCGGACGATGGCGCTTACAAGGCGCTGTTCGATCGCACATCCGACTACACGGACTGGCTCGCGGAACTATCGGAAGCCCGCAAGACGCTTCCAGATTTGGCGACGGCAGAGCGCAATCGGCTACAGCGCCGCCACGCTCGCGCGTATGAAGCCATCCGCCGGATCGACTTCTTCCCGAATGAGACGTCCGTGCGGGCGGATGCGCAATGGCGGGACTTTACCGCCGCGATCGAGGCCACCCGGTCTCCGGGCGAGCCGCACGCGGCCGCCGGTAACATCCCACGACGGGACCCGGCTCAGTACCTGGGCCGCCAGTGGGCAACGCGCCGTCATTTGTGGGTCGATCGTGTTGCCAGTGCCTGGCTGATCCGGCGCTTCATCGATCCGCACGCACGATTCCTTTGGCTGGCAAACCCCGCCGATTGCCCGAACGATGCACTCGGCTTCGACTTCGACGGTGCGACGTTCACGCATGTCGACGGGCGCGTATCGTTCGAGGTCCTGCTCGCAAGCTTTGGCCTGGACGGCGATCACGCGCTCGCCCGCCTGGGTGCCATGGTCCACGCACTGGACGTGGGCGGCTCCACCGCGCCCGAAGCCTGCGGGTTCGAGGCCATCCTGGCCGGCGCCCGCAAGCGCGTGACCGACGATGACGCGCTGCTGGTCGAGATCGGCACCGTGCTCGACTCCCTGTACGCGCATTTCTCCGGCAGCCGGAAGCCGTAACTCACCGCAAAGAGGCTCCCACATGCACACTTCGCACGAACAGCCCGTCTACACGCTGCGCCAACTGGTGCTGTACTTTGCACGGCTCGGCTCGCTGGGATTTGGCGGACCGGTGGCGCTGGCCGGATACATGCACCGCGACCTGGTGGACGTGCGGAAATGGATCACCGATGCCGACTACAAGGAAGGGCTCGCGCTCGCCCAACTGGCGCCCGGGCCGCTGGCCGCGCAATTGGCCATCTACCTTGGCTACGTGCACTACCGCATTGTCGGCGCAACGCTGGTCGGCCTGGCATTCGTGCTGCCGTCGTTCCTGATGGTGGTGGCACTCGGATGGGCCTACGTTCGCTTTGGCGGGCTGACGTGGATGCAGGCGGTTTTCTACGGAGTTGGAGCGGCAGTCATTGGCATCATGGCAATCAGCGCGCAAAAGCTCACTGCCAAAAACATCCGTACGGACAAGCTGTTGTGGGCCATCTTCCTCGTCCTGGCAGCAGTGACCGTCATCACCGAGTCTGAAATGGCATGGCTGTTCCTGGCGGCCGGGGTGCTCGTCTGGTTCTGGCGGGCGCCGCCCAAGTGGGTTCGGCAAGGCAGGATCAACGCGATTGTCGCGGCACCTGCTCCAGCCGTAAGCGGGATGCTGAGCGCGGCCGACTGGCCGCTGCTGTCGCAGCTCGGCATGTTCTTCGCCAAGGCGGGCGCCTTCGTGTTCGGCTCGGGGCTCGCCATCGTGCCGTTTCTCTACGGTGGCGTGGTGACGGAGCACCACTGGCTCAATGATAAGCAGTTCGTCGATGCGGTAGCGGTGGCGATGATCACGCCAGGCCCTGTCGTCATCACCGTCGGCTTTATCGGCTACCTGGTGGCGGGCCTGCCCGGTGCATGCGTGGCCGCCGCGGGTACGTTCCTGCCGTGCTACCTGTTCACCATTCTGCCGGCGCCATACTTCAAGAAGTACGGCAAGCTGCCAGCGATCCTTGCATTCGTCGACGGTGTCACGGCGGCTGCGATAGGCGCCATCGCGGGCGCGGTCATCGTGCTGGCCAGGCGTTCGATCGTCGACGTGCCGACGGCGCTACTGGCAGTGGCCGCAGTCGTGCTTTTGCTGAGATTCAAGAAGCTGTCGGAGCCAGCGATCGTGCTGGGCGCCGCCCTTGTCGGGCTGGCGATTTATCCGCTGCTTCATCACTGAGGTGGAGGTTGCCATGCAATGGATCACGCGTGAGCGTCCCAAGATCGATCGGATCGCTTGTCCCTGGCTGATTGCCCGCTTCATCGACGAGGCGCCCGAGTTTCTCTATGTGCCGCCCGGAGACGTGCTGCGCATCGCCAGCGATACAGGCGCCATCCCCTATGACATTCCGGGCGTGGCGCTGTCTCACGTGGGGAAGCTATGCAGCTTCGACGCTTTTCTCGACAAGTATGGCCTCGGCGACGACCCCGCCTTGCAGCAGCTTGCCCGCATCGTGCGCGGCGCGGATACGTCGCGGCTGGATCTGACGCCACAGTCCAGCGGGCTGTACGCGATCTCTCTGGGACTGTCGCACCTGTTCGCCGACGATCACCTGATGCTCGAGCATGGACTGGTGATGTACGATGCGCTCTTTGCATGGTGCAAGCATTGTCAGGCGGAGACGCATCGCTGGCCGCCGCAAATGCCGGATGCCCGCCTGGACTGACAGTCCCGGCGAACTCTGAAAACACGACGGATCACCTGAGACACCGCATGGCGAAGATCTGTATCTATGGTGCCGGTTCCATCGGCTGCTATCTCGGCGGACGGCTGCTGGCCGGCGGCAGCGATGTCACTTTCGTGGCCCGTGCGCGTGTCAGCGACCTGCTGCGCGAGCGCGGCATCACACTGTCGCAGTATGGCGGTCGCCATTGGGTCGTACCGCCCGAGCGCATCGACGTATCGACCGACCATGCCGCGGCCGCGGCGGCGGACCTCGTGCTGGTCACCGTCAAGTCAGCGGCGACGGCAACAGTCGCGGCGGAGCTGGCTAGCGTGCTGCGCCCTGACACTGTCGTCGTCAGCTTCCAGAATGGCATCGGCAATGCGGACGTGCTTCGCGCCGGGCTGCCGCGCAACACGGTGCTGGAGGGAATGGTGCCGTTCAACGTGGTCGAACGCAGCCCCGGCGCGTTCCATCAGGGCTCGGCGGGCGATCTGGAGATCAGACGTGCGCCGGCGCTGCAGCCATTCGTCGACGATTTCGAGAAAGCGGGGCTGCCGCTGATCCAGCACGCGGACATGCTGCCGGTGCAATGGGCGAAGCTGCTGCTCAATCTCAACAACGCGATAAACGCACTGTCGAATCGTCCTTTGAAGGAAGAGCTTGCGCAACGCTCGTACCGCCTCTGCCTTGGCATGGCGCAGCGCGAGGCGCTTGCGCTGCTGAAGCGCGCCGGCATACAACCGGCCCGGCTGACAGCAATTCCGGCCACCTGGATACCCCGCGTTCTCGGCATGCCCGATGCGTGGTTCGCGCGGCTCGGGCGCGCGATGCTGACGATCGATCCGCTGGCACGCTCGTCGATGTCCG
>JAFAJB010000088.1 GCA_019236395.1 Cupriavidus sp. | reverse complement strand
CTTGCCGCTCGCCGCAGCCTTCCAGCGCGATCGAATAGAGATCGCCGAAAGCATTGGTTTCGATGTCGAGCGAGACCAGGCGCAACGTTGGCCGGTAGTCGGCGGCCGGTTTCATCTGGGCATCGCGCAGTACGCCATCCGCATCGGGCTGGCCGTCGAACCAGACCGGCGCGGTGATGAACCGCTCCATCAGGTAACGCTCGGGTGGGCGGATATCGGCCTCGTAGACATCCACGCCAGCGTCGCGCAGTGTCCGTTCGATACGGATCAGCTGGCGGTGCTGGTTGCAGTAGAGGCCAAGGACTGGGCGGCGCTGGAAGTCGTGCAGGCTCAACGGGCGCAGTTCGACATCGCGCTCGCCACGCAGCAGCGCTTCGGCCTGCTCGCGCTGCGCGGCCGGGACGAATGCCGTCGACGATTGCCACGGCAGGCGCAGCCGGCGCGGGCCGTCATCGGTGGCGAGCCAGAACTCGACCTCCGTGCCGGCCGGTGTATCGCGCCAATGTCGGGTCAGGATGAAACCCTGTTGTAGTGCCACGCTTTGAAACCTTCTGGGCCGTTATCTGGCCGGAATTCTAGCGGACGGCGATGCCGGGCGGTTTCCCGAACAGCCGGCCGGAACAGCAGCACAGAACAGCCGCACAAAACCGACGCTTCAGGCCGGTGTCTTCAGCAAGGCCCCCTGGAATACCACCGGCCCGCTCGGGCCATCAGGATTGCGCGACCCGCCCGGCGGCTCCACGCTGACGGCCAGGGCGGGCACGTTGGCGGGCAGGGCAGCCAGCGGCAGGCGAGCTTCGCGCGCACGGCCGATCACGCCCAGCGACTGCGGCTTGCCGCCCTCGGGCAGCGCCCAGAGTTGCAGAACCTGCTGATCGGTCAGCGGCAGATCGTCCAGCCGACGGACCACCAGCGCGCGGCCAGCCGCGTCCCAGCTCACCAGCATGGCCGCCTGCGCCTGTTTCGATTGCAGCAAGGCGACCACCGTGGCCGGGCTCTGGCGCTGCGCGGGCCAGCGGCCCATGGTGCCGACGACGGCCACCACGGCAATCGCCGCCATCGCGGCCGTGGCACCCCGCCAGAACGTGGTGGACCGCCACAGGTGCCGCCATCCGTCTGGGTGTGCCGGTTCCCCGGCGGCCGGCGCCGGCGCGGCCTTCCAGCCGAGCCGGCTCTCGATCCCGCACCAGACGGCCTCCACCGGGACGGCGGGCGTCTGCAACTCGGCCACGCCGGCCAGACGAGTCTGCCAGCGGGCGACGGCCGCGCGCACGGCAGGCTCCTGCCGCGCCAGTTGGTCCATGCGCCGGCGCGCGCCGCCACGCAATACCCCCAGCGCATACTGGGCGGCCATGCGATCGAGCAGGTCGGGATGGCGCGCGAGATTCATGTCGTCGCCTCCAGGCAGGAGCGCAGCTTTTCCAGCCCGCGGCGGATCCACGATTTGATCGTGCCCAGCGGCACCCGCAGCCGTTCGGCCAGTTCGGCGTGGCTGAGGTCCTGAAGATAGGCCAGCACCACGGCCTCGCGCTGAGGCTGGTCCAGGCGCTGCAGGCAACGGTTCAGCGCGCGCGCCTGCTCGCTGGCCTGGGCCAGTTCGGCCGGGCCATCATGGTGGTCTTCGAGGTCGGCCTCCGGCGCGTCATCAAGCGGTGTGGCCGATGCCAGCCGCGCCGCGTTGGCCCTGCGCAGGCAGTCGAGTGCTCGATTGCGCACAATCGTCGTCATCCACGTCATCGGCGCCGCCAGTTGCGGCCGGTAGTCGCCGGCGTGGTGCCAGATGCTGACGAAGCTTTCCTGCACCACGTCCTCCGCCCAGTCCCGCTTGCCAGTAATACGCAGCGCGAGGCCAAACAGTTTCGGTGCAGCCTGATCGTAAATCGCACGCAGTGCCAGCCGGTCGCCCATTGCCACGCGCCCGAGCAACGCCGCGAACGGATCGGGGGCATCGGGCAACGGTGAGGGCGACTCCGGGGACAGGGCCACGCGGCGGCTCCACGCTGATGGGGTTGCCGGATTATAGGCAGAGTGCGGCAGAGTGCGGCGGAGGGTGCATCCAGCAGACGGATGGCTGCGTATAAGCCGGTGACGCGCGGGAGAGGGGATAGGCATCGCCCGCGAGTGTTCATCGCCCAATCAAAGGAGGGTTTCCATGAAAACGAAGCTTGACCTGTCTTTGCCGGCCATCGGTTCAGCCATCTGTGACGCCGATCTCGCGCCCGATCTGGTGCGCCGTGGCTGGCTCAAGGCGCCCGCCGCATTCGCGCTTGGTTCGCTGGCGGTGCTGTCGCTTGGCGAAGCGATGCCGGCCTGGGGGCAGACGAAGTCCACCAGCACGAAGGACGACATCAATATCCTGAATGTGGCGCTTGGCCTGGAGTACCAGGCGATTGCCGCCTATCAGGTAGGGGCTGAAAGTGGCTTGCTGCAAAAGCCGGTGCTGGATACCGCCGTCAAGTTCCAGACCCACCACAAGGCGCACGCCCAAGTGCTGGCGGGCACCGTGGAAAAGCTCGGCGGCATGCCGGTCAAGACCAAGACGGCCGGCGAGTACAAGTTCCCCGTGGCGGACCTGAAGACCCAGGCCGACGTCCTGCGCTTTGCGGCCGGCCTGGAAAAAGGCGCCACCGCCGCCTACCTGGGGGTGCTGCCGAGCTTCCACAACCGCGAACTGAGCAAGGCCGCCGGCAGCATTCTTGGCGACGAAGCCATGCACTGGGCGATCCTGCTCAACGTGCTCGGTGAGGACCCGGTACCGGGAGCATTCGTCGGGTAAGACTGGCAAACAACAACGCATTTCGCGGCGGCGCTGGCCTTTGCCGTGCCCGCTGCGCCGGCCGTCTTACGGGAACGGGCAGACGGCCGGATTCGACCCGGACTTCGGTCCGGGTCATTTCTTGCGTGCTATTGAGTGTTATTTCAATGTTCCAGGGCGTGATCGGCGATGGCCATGTCGACGGCAGCCATCGCGTGCAGCGCGGTAGTGTCGAACACGGGCAGGGGGCTGTCTTGCGCGCTGATCAGCAACATGATTTCGGTGCAGCCGAGAATCACCCCCTGAGCCCCCTCGGCCTGAAGCCCGGCAATGATTTGCTGGTAGGCCGCCCGCGAGCCGTCACGCACGATGCCGTGGCAGAGTTCGTCGTAGATGACATCGTGGACGATAGCGCGCTCGGCGTCTTCCGGGACGAGCACCTTGATACCGTGACGGTCTTCCATCCGCTGCCGGTAGAAATCCTGCTCCATCGTGAAGCGTGTTCCCAGCAGCCCCACGCGCTGAATGCCAGCCTGGCGCAGCGCCTGCGCGGTCGGGTCGACGATATGCAGGAACGGCACGTCGAGCACCGCTTCAATGGCCGGGGCGACTCTATGCATGGTGTTCGTGCAAAGCACGACGAAGTCGGCGCCGCCCGCAACCACCTGACGCGCGGCCTGCTGCATCTGCTGCCCGAGTTCGTCCCAGCGTCCCTCGTGCTGCAGGTGCTTGATCTCCTCGAAACAGACGGTGGCCATGATGCTGCGCGCATTTCGATGGCCGCCCAGGCGGGACTTCATGCCCTGGTTGATCAGCCGGTAGTACTCGGCCGATGATTCCCAGCTCATTCCGCCAATCAATCCGATGGTCTTCATAGGGGGTGTCGTAGTTCAGGTCGGCATTCACTCTAGCAAAAGTGGGCGCTGGATCTGAGCCTGCCGCAGGTTTTCGCAAGGACAGCAAAAGTCGATGCCACCTTCCAGTTTGCAAGGATTTTCAAGATCGATCTCCCTCTCCGATTGTTTTTCGGCCGCACCCAGTCAATCCCAGTCAATCAGTTGCGTTGTGGAGAGCAGCCTGAGCGGGTGTGCCGGATCGCCGTCTTTCGTCAGGCCAAATATCCTCACAGGCTTGCCACTGGCCCGAAGCAGGTTCTCAACCTCGGCGAAGCGATAACGCAAGCGTCGAGGCACCTTCGATTGCCTTCCCCAGCACGGCACCAAGATATCCGCGTCCTCGATGATCCGCACGATATGCATGTCGTTCTCCGGCCCAACAGGGTCTGAGACGGCACCCAGGTCTTCCACATGGGGCGAGCGAAAGGCGAACAGATTGCCAACAATGAATCGGCTCCCTCCATAGCGCCTTGTGAAGCCGATCCAACGCGCAACCGTGTTGTCATCCACCGTATGGTCCGCAGTAGAGCAGTTCACGCCGAAGTATGCATAGACGGGACCATCCATGCCGACCTTACGTTCGAGGCGGTATCGATAGCTGCCGCAGTCGCTCAGAATCGCACTCATGACCTTTTGACCGTAGCAGTTTTCATCGGTGGTAGTTTGGTTTGTCGTCGAATGCATTGCGATAAGAAAACTTATCGCGATAGCGTTGTCTCTGAGCGCATTGGTTCAGGTTTGCACGAGCGCGCCTACCCACTTTGGATCGGCCAGTCTGCGCCGGGCACATGGTGCTCGGACATGATCATCGGAGAAGAGGGCGCCGACTGGCAGGTATCGACCCTTAGCGGCCTTCCGGACAGACGCGTCCCACGGCGCGTACTAGAATGTTGCGTGGACGCGTGGCGGCAAATGGGACCGAATAAAATGACTTTGAACGTGCAATGCAATTGCTGCGACTATTTCACGTTGTCAGAAAGAGGCGGCTGGGAAATTTGCCCAGTGTGTTTCTGGGAGGACGATGGTTTCGGGCAGAAGGAACTCGACTTTCCTTCTGGAGCTAACCATGGCCTTACGTTGCGTGAAGGACGCATCAATTTCAATCAGCTTGGTGCCTGTTTTGAATCGATGCGCTCGAAGGTCATAGCGGTGGAGGCGCGAAGCCGGTTCAGATATGCGCCACGTCAAATGTGAACCCACTCCTCCCAACGTCGCCTTCTGGCCGTACTCTGCCCGCCATGGCCGCCATGGCGATAACTCACGCATCTCCGATTTTTTGGTTCTTGATACTTGTAGTTATCAAGAAGCGGTAAAAGCGCACATAGTATAAATAGTGGCGCGTAAGAGTCTTTGTTGACAGGTCACCCCCCCCAGGCGGGTGATGTGCCTCAATCGCCACACTGCTACACTCGCGCGCAAGACGCCCCGACGAGGGCGCGTGGCCGCCGGCCCAGGCGGCCTTTCTCAATAGATCGATATGGGTCCAGACCCTGGCCGGCCGACATCGCGGCCGCGGCGACGCTCGCCGACGGCAGCCGCATTGCTAGGATGTCCGGCGCGCTGACGGCGGTACCGGGCACGGCAACGGCAACGTGGCGATCGCCATTGTCGAGCCAAAACCTTAGAAAGGAGGGGTGCAGCCCGCTTTTTCCTTTCAGTCCAGAAATTTTCGTCCACCCGTGTCTTGATCGGAGTCATCAATGCTTCCTACAGGAAATCGGCCGCTGCGAATCCGCCTATTCCATAAAGTGTGCGTCCTGCTAGGGCTTTTCTTCGCGCTTTTGACCGGCGCACAGGCGGATCCAACGCTGGCAGCACTCGACAGCCGTCAGTTCAAGCAACTGGATGCCAACCTGAATGGTTTGCAGGCGCGTTTCGAAGCTGGGCAAGCCACGGAGGTCGAGCTTCGTGACGCATTTCGGCCGTTCTACAAACTCACTCCATCGCAAGAAGCTGCGGCACGAGAGTGGGTTCGTGTGTCGCCAAATTCGTATTCGGCACATCTGGCGCTAGGTGTATTTTTGCGGCGCAAGGCAGGGGAGGCACGCGGCAATGAGTTCATTGACAAGACGCCTCCGGAGAAGATCGCCCGCATGCGTGCGCTTCTGGATGAAGCCCGCCCTGAAACGGAACGTGCCTTGGAACTGACTCCCAAGCCGTATCTGGCAGCTTTTCATTTACTGGGCATTACCTCCCTGGAGGGGGACCGGGCCGCTTCCAGGCGCGCAATCCAAATTGCCAACAAGGCTCTGCCATCTAACCATCTTGCGCGAACGCGCTATATTGCAGACATTATCACCCCACGCTGGGGTGGCTCCTATCTCGAGATGCAAGCTTTCATTGCGCAGTCGAAGCGTGAGGGAATGAATGCGGTTGGGCTCATGCAACTGGAAGCCATCATGTACAACGACATGGGGCAATCTGCGATGGACAAGGGTGATGCCGCGAGTGCCTATCCATATTTCCACAAAGCCCTGGATCTGGATAAACAGAACGGCGGCATCTTCAGAAAAGACTACCTGACTGCGTCGCAGTACTACGTCTGCAGCGTTTCGCGCGATTCGCGATACTGCAATTGACACCCATGCGGCCCTATTTCCCGGTCGAATGCGTGGACCGAAGACCGAATGCGAATTGGCATATGCCGTGATGAAGATCGCCTTGGTGTGAGAGGAGACGGCTGGCGTCCTGGGTAAGTAGGCCGGTGCAGTTCCCCACCGGGCAACGACGGTCGTCCCTAACCGACAACCCATCGCGGAGGTCGTTCCGGCAGCGGTCTTCGAGCACCATGCCGATTCAACCGTTGACAGCGACCCGCAGCAGGCTAAGCGAGGCGATATTCTTTTGTTCGATGGAATATTCTTACACCGCCCGGAGTTGCGCCATTATTGGGATTTCTCCATCTATCTGGATGTTCGGTTTGACCGGTCCATACCTCGACTTTCAGCTCGCGATGGGGGGCCCTCGAACCTCGACGACCCTTTGAATTGTCGATACATCGAAGGGCAGCAGCATTACATCAGCGAGAACCGACCGGCCGAACGTGCGTCCATCGTTATTGATAACAATGACCTTGACCATCCGGTAGTAATCCGACGGGTTGTCGACTGATTGCAGCCTCTCACACCCGCCTCACCTCGCATTGTTAGCGACCGCATCTGTCCAATGACTGTTACTGGACGGCCGTGTCGAACGTCTCTAACTGGCCGATCGCTGCCCGACGCAGTCATTAGGCAGAAATCGACCCATCATCACGCCGCGAAGGAGGCCTCAGAGGCCGTCTTTCAGCTGCCAGCCATTGTCGGCTCTGACCAGCCACATGTTCTGGTGGTCGAATGTCACCGT
>JAFAJB010000245.1 GCA_019236395.1 Cupriavidus sp. | reverse complement strand
GACGCGGTGTCCTCGATCATGGCCGAGAACATGCTGCTCGGCATCGTTCCGCTCGTTGGCATGATCAAGCAGAACCATGCAGAGCGCGAGTTGGGCGTTCCTGCCGCGGTACAGCGATGCGTGCATTTTGCGGCGGCCCACGAGCTGCGCTTTTATCAGCGGCTCGACAGCCTGGAGAAGACCCGGGGTGATCAGTACTTGTATCCGGGTACCAGCGAGGACATCACGGGTGGCGCGCCACCGGGGACGATGGGGTTCCGCGCGGAGCTGCAGCGCGTGGCGCTGCGAGACATGCTGCACGAGGCGCTAATGGCGGGTTCTATGGTGGACTTCATGGAATACATGGCGGCGTCCAAGCCGGATACCTTCAAGAAGTTCACCCTCGCCGCATCCATCTCCAACGGCAAAACCACCTACAAGATCCCCGAACTGATCCAGGCGTACCAGGAACTGGTGCCACGCGAGCAAGGGCTCGACTTTCTGCCCCACATGCAGGTGTTCCTCCGCTGGCTTGCCGTGCGGTATCAAACGCCGGCGTTCCGCATGTCGGTCACGGACCATGCCGAGGAAATCAAGCGCCAGCACTTCGAACGGGGGCGGGAGATTCGCGAGGCGGAGGAGGCATACCTTGCCGAGCGCCGGCGCGTGCCATTCGATCGCGTGGCGCACGGCAAGGCGCTCAACCGTGTTCACGCCGCCCGCGAGGCGCAGGCCCTGGCGCTGCCTCAGACCACGCTTGAACTGTCGCGGCCCATCGTGAGCGTCTGGGACCGGATCGGGGCGGAAGCCGCGGAGCAACTCCGCCGTGAGTCGATGCAGGAAGGTCTGAAGGCATCAGCGGAAAAGGTCCGCGCGATGGTGCGCGATATGGAGCTGTCCTACGCGGACGACCTGGAGCACGGCGCCCAGTTTGTGGAAGCGGCGCTGATGAGTACCGAGGCCCTGGCGCTTGCCCGGGCCTGGAAGGATGGTGTCGATGGCAGGCATCCGCTGCCCGAGAAGGTCATGGCGCTGTTTGACATGCTGGTGCATGACACGATGTTGACCAGCTGGCACGACCACGTCCTGTCCTCGACGCTCTACTTCCAGACGCGGGCCGTCGACACGCTAGGGACGACCGATGACGAAGAGGAGACGAAGCGGCGGGAAGCCGATGAGCGCCGGGCACAACGCATCGACCAGATGCCAGTAATGCGTACGCCGGGCGTCAGCCCACGCTAAATGCAACGGATCACAAGGAGTGAATATATGCCGGGAGTCATCAGGGAAGGTGACCGCCTGAGTCACGGTGGCGAGGTACTGCGCGGTGGCACGAGAATGTTCATGGGCCGCGCGATGGCGCGTCGCACCGATCCGGTGCGTTGCGACCTTCATGGGCGCAATCATATTGCCCAAGGCAACCCCCACATCCGGGATGGAAGCCTGGAGGTGGCCGAGGACGGGCATCTGTGCGAGTGCGGCTGCGCGTTGATCTCTTCGCTGCCAAACAGCGGGTCGCGCCAGGGTTGACGAATGGCAGTTGATTTTTCCCGCCTGCCGAAAGAAATCCCTGTTCCGGAAAAAGGCCCGAAGCCCCTTGCCTGGTCCCTGATCTTCATCACGCTTGCAGTGTTGGGGATCGTCATTTCGCTCTGGTCATGGCCCCGGGACTCGGAAACACGGACGGCGTGGTTCTGGGTCTGCGTCGTGGTGTTTCCGGTGTGTCTCTCGGCCGTGATTGTGCTGCGGCGTTTTTCTCATTTTCACAAGCGCAGAAACGAAGCACTGGCTTTCAACGCGGCAATCAAGGGCTATCACACTGCCGTGTTCGACGCCGCCAGCATCCCGCTGGCGGTGCTGGCGTCGGCGTACCTTCTGGATGCCGACGAAACTGGGAATTCCTTCGACGCCATCAGGAAGCGGGGCGACAGTCCTCCGACATACCAGTCCAGGGGCTCGCGCGAAATGATCGTTGCCAGCCATATTGAGCCGGACGCCGCGGCGCTGAGTTTTGACGACCAGGCACGGCAGCGTGCGGTGCTGTCGTGGGTCTTGCAGTCATTCCTCGCGAGGATTCACCAGCCGCTGGCCGCAGTCCCTGAACAGGTTCCAGTTGTGGTCCGGCTTGAAGTGGAATCGGCACTCGATCGGTCGGCGGTTCTGGAGGCATGGGAAGAGTTGCCTGCCTCGGCCCGCCCGGCGCGGCTGACCGATCAGCCCCTATGTGAGCCAAGCGGCGGGATTGATCTTGTAGACACCATCCTTGATTGCCGCGTACCGGCCGTGCGTGACGTGGTGACAGTGCTCATCAGCGTCAAGCTGAACAATGCGCGTGAAGCAGACCCGGACCCCGGTAGTTGGGAGGCGGCCTGCATGATGGTGTTTTGCCCCGCTCATCTGGCACGTGAGTATCAGCTACCCGTTGCCGGTTGGTTTCACCGGCCGCAGGCCGAAAGCGGTGCGCCGCCAGATGAAGGTGCGTTGCACCATGCCCTGCGATGGGGGCGAACCGATGCCAATTCGGTGGGCGGCGTCATCAGTGCGGGATTGAAAGGGGAGGCCGCTTCGCGGTTGCGAACCGGACTGCGCAAGGCCGGACGAACGGGTGAAGCGGAGGTATCACCCGGTTTCACGCTTGACGCCCTGGCCGATATGCCAGGCCCGGTCGCGCCGTGGCTGGCGAGTGCGCTGGCTCTGGAGCAGGCAACGCTGTCCGGATCCCCTTATATCGTTGGCACACAGAACAATGAAAGCGTGCTTCTCGCCGTTCTGGCCCCGGTCGGGCATGAAGCACAGCGAGGTATTCGAGAATGATCAAGTTCCGTATCGACGTACTTTCCTACCTCCTGATCGCCATTGCGGGTGCCTGCCTGATCTGGTTCAGAGGCGAAGTACTCTGGCTCGATTCCGAAAAGACGAAAGCGATTGCCACTGCAGTGCTTTGCGGCTTTCTTGTCCTTATTGCCCTCTACTTTGGTTTTGAGCCCAGTCGTGATGAGGCGAATGCGACAAAGCGTCTGGCGAAGCGGCTTCGGTGGAACTCCGACCAGTTTGCGGGGAGCACGCAGGCGCTGCTGACGGAAGAGAGTGACAAGGCCGGGGAGACAGGACACGTGGCAGGGCTGAAAGACCTGCGCAGTCGGCTGCAATACGAATATGGCTTTCGTTGGCGCTACCGCCTGCCATGGTTGCTGCTAACGGGAGATGACGCGGCGATCAGTCGTTTGCTCCCAACCCTCGGGAGCGAGGGTTGGATGCTGACAGCGGATGCGGTCCTGCTGGCGGCCAAGCCAGGGGCGGATGGGCAACCCGATGCCGCGTGGCTCAGGCAAATCTACCGACTGCGGCGCCGGAGGCCGGTGGATGCAGTGGTTGTCGTGACGGACGGCAACGTGGCGCTTCCTGTGACTGGCCGGGGCAGCGGTGGATGGAACATAGGACTTGCCCATATCGCCGAAAATCTGCGTTGGTCCGCGCCGCATTTCGTGCTGGAAGCTTCGCTGAAGGACCCCGTGACCGGGGGGAAGACGCCAGTCGTGGCTTGCGAGATCCCGAGGCAAGCCGATGCGTCCTTGGTTGAGGCGGCGTTGCTGGCGCTGCGTGATCAACTTTCTCCGCGCAGCGTGACGCAGGCGATTGGAAATAGTGATGATCGCTACTTGGGTTATCTTTCCCGGAAGCTGGACACCCGTGCGAAAGCCCTGTCCGAATGGCTCTCTGGCCTGCAATCGCGCAAATCAAGCTGGCTTTCCGTGCGTGGGATTGTGTTCGCTCCTTACCCAGTTGCCACAATGACGCCAACTGTGGTTGCGGATACGATCGATGCCAGTGCTGACCTTCCCCTCTGGCAATACCTTGCCGGCGCCGCGCAACGCCAGCCCGGCCGCCGCACCGCCAGGCATCCTCTGACGATCGGTGCGTGGCTGGCGCTGTCGGTCGTCGGAATATGGACCGTCGGCATGCTCACCTCCAGCCTGCGGAACAACCACGACATCCGCATCGCCCATCAATCGGTGCAAGCCTTCGAATCAGCCACCAACCCAGCAGCTCGCCTAAAGGCCCTCGATACCCTGCAGCAGCAGATCCTGCGCTACGAGTACCGCGTCCAGCACCGCGCGCCACTATCCACCCGCTTCGGCCTAAACCGCGATGCTGATGTGCTCGGGGCGCTGTGGACGCCTTATGTCAAAGCCAGCCGCGAAATTCTGGTCACGCCCGTGGTGCAAAACATCGAAGCGACTCTGGTCGACCTGTCTCAACTACGCACCACCAGCCTGAGCGACGAGACCAGCAAATGGGCGATGGAGGGTCACAACACGCTCAAGGCTTACCTGATGCTGGCCCATCCCGAGCGCGTGGACGCAGCATTTCTCGCGGAACAACTCGCGCAGCACTGGACGACCAGCGCAAGGATCACGCCCGGAGAGAAGCAGGACTTGGCCGAGCGGTTTGGCAGGTTCTATGCCGAGCATCTGAAGGGCCATCCCGACTGGCGCATCGCGGCCCGCCAGGAACTGGTAGCCGGCGCCAGGCAGACGCTGCTGGCGGTCATCGGCCAGCGCAATGCCATCGATACGATCTACCAGGGCATTCTGGCCGGAGCCGGCAACAAGCACCCGGACCAGACGCTTGCGTCGCTTACGCTCGGCACGGACCCGCGCGGGCTGTTGCGCGGCACCGCTTTAGTGCCTGGTGTCTATACGCGGCAGGCCTATGAAGGCTACGTGGAGGCTGCCATCGAGCAGGCCGCCCGGCGCCGGGATGTGGCCAACGACTGGGTGCTCACCGACGGTGATCTGCAGCAGGGGATGAGCGAATCAGCCGGAGATCTTCGTGCGGAACTGCGGGAACGCTACTTTGCGGACTACGCCGAGCACTGGCAGCAGTTCATGAACGGTCTGCAATGGGAGTCGGCCGCGACGGTGCCGGTCGTCGTCGATCAGCTCAAGCTGATGGCTGATGCGCGCCAGTCCCCGGTGATCGCGATGATGAAATCGCTCGAGTATCACGGTGGGGCGGGGGCACGCAAGGATTCGTTGGCGGATGCCCTGGTGGCCAGGACGCAGGGCCTGATGGGCAAGAAGGACGACGCGCCCGAAGCGGCCACGCCTGACCCGGCCGGTCCACTCGCGGCGGCCTTCGGCCCGGTGCTGCGGCTTGCTGGTCAGTCCACACAGCCCGGTGCGGGTAGCGGCGACCTGAGTCTGCAGCGTTTCCTGGACCGCGCCACGGCCCTGCGTTTGCGCCTGCAGCAGGTCACCAATAGCGCCGACGGCGACGCCCAGGTCCGCCGGATGGCGCAGGCGTTGTTTCAAGGAAAGGGCTCCGAGCTGGCGGATACACAAGCCTATGCGCAGTTGGTTGCAGCCAGCCTGGGTACGCAATGGGCGGGTATGGGAGATGTCCTGTTCGTGCGGCCGATCGAGCAAGCCATGCTGGCTGTGCTGCAGCCCGCGCAGGCTAGCCTGAACGATGCCTGGCGACAAGGTGTTGCGATGGCGTGGGGCCGATCGTTCGCGGGGCGATATCCATTTGCCGACACCGCGAACGATGCCTCGCTTCCGGAACTGGCGCGTTTTCTGCGGCCGCAGAGCGGTCTGATCAGTACGTTCCTGACAACGCATCTTGCCGGTGTGCTCGAATTGCAGGGCGACGAATGGGTGCCTTCGGCGAGCGGGGGACAGGCCGTCACGTTCGATCCGGCGTTCCTCAAGAGCATCAATACCTTGCAGCGCATCGCCAACCACATGCTGTCGCAGGGCGAGCCGCGCTATCGATTCCATTTCAAGCCGATTCCCTCACCTGGCCTGACTGACACGCTGCTGACCGTCGACAACCAGAAGCTGCACTACTACAACCAGCGCGAAACGTGGCAGGCCATGCGCTGGCCGGCGGACAACCTGCAGGAGCCGGGCACTCGCCTGCAGTGGCAGACGGCGACGGCGGGCACGAGCAAGAACTACGAGTTCAGCGGCCCCTGGGGCATGGTGCGGATGCTGGAGCGTGCACGCATCGAGCCAATCGACAGCGCAACCTTCCAGTTGACGTGGCGAGCCAGCGCCGACACGTCGGAGGAGCCGAAAGCGACCCGGGGCACCTCCCACACCGGCGATCCCGAAAGCATGAATGCGTGGGATGCGCGGGCGCCTGCCGCGGCGGACATGTCATATCCAGTCAGCTACCAGCTGCGCACTGAAGTCGGCCACGGTCCGCTGGAAATGCTTTGGCTGCGCGACTTCGTTCTTCCTTCACGCATTTTCGCGGGCAAGGGGCTGGCGGCGGGGGCCATGCCGACCTCGCGCAGCTAGGCGATCACCATGTTCAACAATCTTCTGAACGCGCTGTTTGGCACGCGCACCCCTTCCGACCTGGCCCGCTCCACGCAGGCGCGCTGGGAGTCCTGGCTGATGCCGATCCGTCCTGATGCGCCGGTGGGAGACGATCCGGGCTATGACGATGACTTCCTTGCCATCAAGGACGAGGTGGCGAAGGTATCGGACATCAATGACACGCTGATTGTCGAAGCGACGGAGCGCCTGCTCAAAGGCAGCGCCAAGGATGTCCGGCTCGCGGTCTACTATGCGTACGGCCGCATGCGGCGGGACGGCGCGGAAGGCGTGGCTTCGGCCTTTGAACTACTGTCGGCGCTGATTGACCGGTTTGGCGAGCGGCTGCTGCCCGCACGCGTTGAAAGCCGCAAGGCCGCGCTGGAGTGGCTGGCCGGGGCGACGTTCACGGGCCGCCTCGACCGCGTGCAGGGCCTGACCGGCTCGCACCTGGAGCGCACGCTGTCGGCGCTCGCGTTGATTCAGGAGCGGACCGCGCAATGGCCGGAGCCAGCACGCCCGGCACTGGATGCGCTGTATCGCCGCTTTGAAGGGCGTGTTGAGTCGCCGTCCACCACGGACAATGAGGCGCGATCCGGGCCCGCCAACCGATCCGTTGTCCCGTACGCCATCGCCTCGGGCGAGGTGGCATCGACACGCGATCTGCTCGACCGCGCGCGCCAGATGGCGCAGTTCCTGCGCAAGCAGCCCGAAGGCTATCTCGCGGGCTACCGTCTGATGCGTTGCGTACGCTGGGATACGCTGACCGAAATCCCGCCCCACGAGGCTGGCGGCAAGACACGACTGGTTGCGCCGCGCGCCGAGTTGCGTGCCCACATGAAGCGGCTGATGCTTCAGAAGCAGTGGCCGGAGCTGCTGGACAGGGTGGAGCAGGCCTTCGCGGAGAGCGCCAACCACTTCTGGCTCGATCTCCAGTACTACGCCTTCGTCGGCCAGGACCAGGCGGGCGGTGAGTATGCCCGCGTGCGTGACCTGTTGACGACCGATTGCGCGCTGATGCTGGAACGCCTGCCGGGCCTGGAGCAGCTCGCGTTCGCCGACGGCACACCGTTTGCCGATGACACCACGCTGGAATGGATTGCCCGCCATGCCACCGTGCGCGATTTCGAGCGCGGTGAGGCGATGACGCCGGTGGCACTGGATTCGGCCGGCACGGACTGGGCGGAAACCGAAGCCCAGGCCGCAGACCTCGCCGCACAGCAAAGCCTCGATGTTGCGCTGGCGTGGTTGCAAGGCTTGCCCGCTCCGGAGAGCGGGCGGGAGCGCTTTCTGCGGCGCCTGGTGATGGCCCGGGTGGCCGAGCGTGCCGATCGGGCGGATACGGCGCTGCATCTGCTGACAGCGTTGGAGACTTGCGCCGAGCGATTCCAGTTGGCCACCTGGGAGCCTGCACTGGCGTTCGAGGTCAAGCAGCATCTGCTGCGTCTCCTGAAATCGCGCATGAACCGCAAGGACGCGGACAAGGCGGCGCTTGCCCAGCGGGTTGACAGGCTGGTGGGCGAGCTCACCGCCATCGACCCGGCGCGCGCAGTGGCAATCGTTTGACGGGCGCAAAAGCCCGATACCTTTATGAACCATCCGACTCAAGACAACGAAATCCTGCGCTACTACGAAGCCGAGATGCGCTACCTGCGTGAGGCCGGCAAGGAATTCGCCCGGGCCTTCCCCGACCGTGCGCGCATGCTCAACATCGACCGGATTGGCGAACGCGATCCCCATGTCGAGAGGCTGTTCGAGGGCTTTGCGTTCCTGATGGGACGCCTGCGGCACAAGCTCGACGACGAGTTGCCGGAGTTGACCGAAGGCGTGGTCAGCATGTTGTGGCCGCACTACCTGCGCATGATTCCGTCGCTGTCGATTCTCGAACTGATCCCGGCTGCCGACGCATTGCAGCGCCACGAGACGCTGCCAGCCGGGCTCGAGGTCGTGTCCGACCCCGTGCCGCTGGATACGCACGTCGGACCCGGCGAAACCGTGGAATGCCAGTACCGGACCACGCAGGCGGTCGAGCTGTACCCGCTGCGCATCGCCGAGGCCGGCACCTACGCCAGGGAAGACGGCCGCTCGGTGATTCGGCTGCGGCTGGCCGTGCAGGGAAAGTCGCGCGCGGAGAAACTGGAGGTGCCGCGCCTGCGGCTCTACCTGCATGCCGAACGGCCGCTGGCATTGGCGATGTACGCGGCGCTCACCGCGCCGCCGCAGGCCATGCAGGTGCGTGTTCCCGGCTATCCGGCCGATCGCCCGGGCATGCCGCAGCCCACGCCTGACCTGCGCGTGGAGCCAGTCGGGTTTCGCGCCGATGAGCGGCTCTGGCCCAAGCCTGACAACGCTTTCGGCGGCTATCAGCTGCTGCTGGAGTACTTCACGTTCCCCGAGAAGTTCATGTTCGTGGATCTGGTGGGCCTGGACATGTCGGCCATCCCGGCAGGCGCGGACTACTTCGATGTCGAGGTCGTGCTGGCAAAACCGTTTCCCGACGACATGCGGTTCTCGGCGGAGAATATTCGGCTCTACTGCACGCCGATCATCAACCTGTTCCAGCTGGAGGCGGACCCGATCACGGTCACGCATTGCGAGACCGAGTACCGGGTTCGCGCCATGGAGCACCACGGGCAACATGTGGAAGCCTACTCGGTCGACACCGTGCGCGGCCTGGAGGCGGCAACCGGCGAGCGCTTCGAGTATGCGCCGTTTGCCGCGTTCCGCCACCGGGGCGGCATGCTGCGTCATGAGATGCCGGAGCGGTACTTCCACACCCGCGTGCGGCGAGGGCCGTCAGGGCGTTTCGATACCTGGCTGTTGCTCGGCGGCCATGCGTGGGAGCATGCCGACGCGTTGCCGCAGGAAACCCTGTCGCTCTCGGTCACCGG
>JAFAJB010000124.1 GCA_019236395.1 Cupriavidus sp. | reverse complement strand
GCGCGGCCGCCCTCACCGAAAGATGATCCGGCTGCCACACGAACGACCCGAAAACGCCATCAAACCGCAATCAGTTCGCGCACCCCATCCTGCTCCATCGTCGCGCCCTCGCCCCTGGCCACGACCTCGCCGCGACTCATCACCACGTAGTGATCGGCCAGATGGCGAGCAAACTCGTAGTACTGCTCCACCAGCAGCACCGTCATGCCGAACTCGTCCACCAGCAGACGCAGCGCACGGCCGATGTCCTGGATGATCGATGGCTGGATGCCTTCGGTCGGTTCGTCGAGGATCAGCAACTCGGGCTCGCTCATCAGCGCACGGCCGATGGCCAGTTGCTGCTGCTGACCGCCCGACAGGTCGCCACCGCGACGCTGGCGCATCGTGCGCAGCACCGGGAACAACTGATAGATGCGATCGGGCACACCCGGCGGACGCGCCCGGCTGGCCGCGCCGATCAGCAGGTTCTCTTCGACAGTCAGGCGCGGAAAGATCTCCCGGCCCTGCGGCACATAGGCCAGGCCGGCCGAGACGCGCTCGTACGGAGCCTTCCTTTCAAGCGCCTTGCCCTGCCAGCTGATGCTGCCGCTGCGTGTGGGCACCACGCCCATCAGGCATTTCAGCAGCGTGCTCTTGCCCACGCCATTGCGGCCCAGCAGCGTGGTCAGCTTGCCGTGCGGCACCTCGAACGATACGTCGCGCAGGATATGGCTGCCGCCGTAAAACTGGTTCAGTGCATTGACCTGCAGCATCGTTATCTTCCCAGGTAGGATTCGATCACGCGCTCATCGCGCTTGACGGCATCGAGCGTGCCCTCGGCCAGCAGACTGCCTTCGGCCAGCACCGTCACCGTGCCCACGTCACCGGCCAGCGCCGCCACGAATTCCATGTCGTGTTCGACGACCATCATCGAGCAGCTTCCGCGCAGGCTGTTGAGCAGCGCCGCCAGTTGCATGGTCTCCTCGTCGGTCATGCCGGCCACCGGTTCATCGAGCAGCAGCAGCTGCGGCTGCTGCATCAGCAACATGCCGATCTCGAGCCGCTGCTTCTGGCCATGCGATAGCAGTCCCGCGGGGCGATAGGCCTCGCTCTCGAGCCCCGTCAGCGCCAGCGTTTCCTCGATGCGCCGATGACCCTCCTGCGTCAGCCGCGCACGCAGCGAGGCCCACCAGCGCTTGTCGGCCTTCATCGCCAGTTCCAGGTTCTCCCAGACCGCGTGCTGCTCGAACACGGTCGGCTTCTGGAACTTGCGGCCGATGCCTGCCTGCGCGATGCGCGGCTCGGTCATGCGCATCAGGTCGATGGTCTGCCCGAGGAACACGCGTCCGGTCACATTGGCATTGCGCGGCCCCGTCTTGCCCGTGATGACGTCCATCATCGTCGTCTTGCCCGCACCGTTCGGACCGATCACGCAGCGCAGCTCGCCATGATCGATCGACAGCGACAGCTTGTTCAGCGCGCGGAAGCCGTCGAACTGGACCGTGAGATCCTCGACATAGAGGATCGGACCGTGCGTGGTGTCGATGACGCCCGGTTCGACGATGCGGCCCAGCCCGGTCGCATCGCCGCTTTCCGCCTTGCCTTCGCCCAGGACCGAATTCATGCCTTGCTCCCTTGTTGCGACGTCACGACCGGTTCGCTGGCCTTCACCTCCACCCCCACCGCTTCCGCCAGTTCACTGCGCCGGCCGCGCAGGCGGCGCCACAGGCCCACCACGCCATCGGGCATATACAGCGTCACCAGCACGAACATCGCGCCGAGCAGGAACAGCCAGTACTCGGCAAAGTAGGCCGTGAACATCGTCTTGGCACCGTTGACCAGGAACGCCCCGACGATCGGGCCGATCAACGTGCCGCGGCCGCCCACGGCAACCCACACGGCCATCTCGATCGAATTGGCCGGTGACATTTCGCTCGGATTGATGATGCCGACCTGCGGCACGTAAAGCGCACCGGCGATGCCGCACAGCACGGCCGAGAACGTCCACACGAACAGCTTGTAGCCAAGCGGGTTGTAGCCCGAGAACATCACGCGCATCTCCGCATCGCGCACGGCGGTCACCACGCGGCCGAGCTTCGACGTGACGATGTAGCGGCAGGCGATGAATCCGGCCAGCAGCGCCAGGAACGTCAGCACGAACAGCGCGGTCCGCGTCTGCGGCGCGGCAACCGCGAAGCCGGCGATGCGCTTGAAGTCGGTGAATCCGTTGTTGCCGCCGAAGCCCGTTTCATTGCGGAAGAAGAGCAGCATGGCCGCATACGTCATCGCCTGCGTGATGATCGACAGGTACACGCCCTTGATGCGCGAACGGAACGCGAAGAAACCGAACAGCCACGCCAGTACGCCGGGCACCAGCACCACCAGCAGCAACGCGTACGGAAAGTGCTCGGTGCCATGCCAGAACCATGGCAGCTCCTTCCAGTCGAGGAACACCATGAAGTCGGGAAGATCGCTCTTGTAGACGCCATCGCGCCCGATCGCGCGCATCAGGTACATCCCCATCGCATAGCCACTGAGCGCGAAGAACAGGCCGTGACCAAGGCTCAGGATGCCGCAATAACCCCATACGAGGTCGAGCGCGATGGCAGCCAGCGCGAAGCACATGATCTTGCCGACCAGCGTCAGCGCATAGGCCGACAGGTGCAGCGGATGGCCATCGGGCACCACCAGCGCGCAGAGCGGAACGCCAATCGCGACGACCAGCGTCACCGCCACAAGGCCTAGCCAGGCCCGCTTCGAGAACATCGGCAGGCGCTCCGGCACGGACAGCCTGAACGCCCCACCCGATTTGGATTGAAAGCTGCTCATGTCAGGCCTCCGCGCTGCGCCCCTTGAGCGCGAAAAGTCCTTGTGGCCGCTTCTGGATGAACAGCACGATCAGCACGAGGACGAAGATCTTGGCCAGCACCGCGCCGTAGAACGGCTCGATGAACTTGTTGATGATGCCGAGGCCGAACGCGCCGACGACGGTGCCGGCGAGCTGCCCCACGCCGCCCAGCACCACGACCATGAACGAATCGATGATGTACCCCTGCCCCAGGTCCGGGCCAACGTTGCCGATCTGCGAGAGCGCACAGCCGCCCAGCCCGGCGATACCGGCGCCGAACGCGAACGCGTAGCTGTCCACCTTCCACGTGCGCACGCCCACGCATGCAGCCATCGTGCGGTTCTGCGTGGTGGCACGCACGAACAGCCCCAGCCGCGTGCGGTTCAGCACGGCCCAGGCCACCGTCACCACACCGAGCGCGAACAGCACGATCACAATGCGGTTGTACGGAATCACGAGGCCCGCCATCGCCTCGACGCCGCCGCTCATCCAGGCCGGGTTGGCCACTTCCACGTTCTGCGCGCCGAAGATCGTCCGCACGGCCTGCATCAGCAGCAGGCTGATACCGAAGGTGGCCAGCAGCGTTTCCAGGGGACGGCCGTAGAGGTGCCGCAGCACGATCCGCTCCAGCGCAAAGCCGACCACCCCTGCAGCCAGAAACGATGCAGGCAGCGCGGCCACGAGATACCAGTCGAAGGCGTTGGGCGCGTAGGCGCGGAACAGCGTTTGCACGACGTAGGTCGCGTAGGCGCCGATCATCAGGAACTCGCCGTGCGCCATGTTGATGACGCCGATCAGGCCATACGTGATAGCCAGGCCCAATGCCGCGAGCAACAGCACGCTGCCAAGGCTCAGACCCGCGAACAGGTTGCCGAGCAGTTCGGCGCGGCGCTGGTCACTGCGCAACTGATCGATGGCCTGTTGGGCGGCGACGCGCACGCCCTCGTCTGCCTCCTTGTACTTGCCCGCCTGGTCACGCTCGACCAGCGGCATCAGCTTCTGGCGCGATTGCGGATTGCTATCGCTGCCAAGAATGCGGATGGCCTCCAGGCGCGCCTCACGGCCTGCATCGACGCCCTGCGCCAGCACTGTGTTGGCCCAGATCACGTCCAGACGTGCGCGCAACCCCGCATCTGCCTCGGCCTTGCGCGCGGCTTCCACGGCCTCGCGCGAAGCATTCCCGGGCTGGTCGAACAGCGTATTGATCGCCTTCGTACGTACGGCGATATCCGGCGAC
>JAFAJB010000055.1 GCA_019236395.1 Cupriavidus sp. | reverse complement strand
CAACGCAACGCTAGGCCCCAGGTGCCAAGAATGTGCTTCGAAGATGTCACAGCCAAGTTGTAATGTCGTATCTGAGCTAGATTGAAATGTCGTACCCCAAGCGTGGCAAGCCCGCCGCTCTTGCGGCCTGCCTGGAGCACGACATGGGACGACCGGACACCATCACCATGAGCCTGCGGGAACTGGACCGCTGCAAGGTCATCGAGGCCGTCGTGCGCGATGGCCTGATGGTTTGGCGCGCCGCGGAGAAGCTCGGCATCAGCCGGCGTCAGGTCGAGCGGCTGGCGCAGCGCTACCGCCAGGATGGCCCCCAGGGTCTGGTTTCGCGTCGTTGGGGACAGGCCGGCCACAATCAGCTGCCACCCGGCGTGGAAACGCGCGTGCGTGGCCTGATCCGCGACAACTACGCCGACTTCGGCCCCACGCTCACCTGCGAGAAGCTGCGCGAGCGCCACGGCATCGACCTGGCCAAGGAGACGGTGCGCCGGATCATGATCAATGCCGGCTTCTGGGTGCCGCGCCGGCAGCGACCGCCCAAGGTCCACCAGCCGCGCAACCGCCGGGCGTGCCTGGGCGAACTGGTGCAGATCGACGGCAGCGACCATGCGTGGTTCGAGGACCGGGCGCCGGCCTGCACGCTGCTGGTCTACGTCGACGACGCCACGGGCCGGCTGATGCAGCTGCTGTTCGTGCCGACCGAGTCGACGCAAGCCTATTTCACGGCCACGCGGGCCTACCTCGCGCGCCACGGCAAGCCGCAGGCCTTCTATTCGGACAAGGCCGGGATCTTCCGCGTCAACAAGAAGGACACGACCGAAGGCCGCGGCTACACGCAGTTCGGGCGGGCGCTGTACGAGCTCAATATCGACATCTTGTGCGCCAACACGAGCCAGGCCAAGGGCCGCGTGGAACGGATGAACGGCACGCTGCAGGACCGGTTGGTGAAGGAACTGCGTCTGCGCGGCATCAGCACCATGGACGCGGCCAATGCCTATGCGCCGACTTTCATCGCCGATTTCAACGCGCGCTTTGCCAAGATTCCCCGTAGCGACTTCGATGCACACCGGCCGCTGCGCGGCGACGAAGATTTGGACCGGATCTTCAGCTGGCGCGAGTGGCGCAAGGTCTCGCAGAGCCTGACGCTGCAGTACGCCAAGGTGAAGGATTTGCCAGAGCACCGGCGCCTGATCCACCGCTATATCGAGGTCGCCGAGTATCCGGATGGGCGGATCGAGCTGTGGGCCGATGGCGCTTCCCTGCCCTACACCACTTATGACCGCTTCTCGGAGATTGATCAGGGGGCGATCGTTGACAACAAACGCCTGGGCCACACGCTGGCGATCGCCGCCGAGGTGCAGGCGCTGCGCGACAACCGGCGCTGGCATGCCCCGTCACGTACGCTGGTCGGCGAGCCACCCCGCCCCGCCAATGTGCCGCTGAGCGTCAAGCGGCAGCGGCTGGTGAATCGGCTCGATCTGGAGCGGGCGATGCAACACCATCCTCTTTCCCCTGCGTCGAACGACGATTCAGCAGAAGGCCTGCCCGCCGGGTGAACGGCGCCTTGCGACCCTCTCCGGACCTTGATCCCGGCCTCACCTCTACGGCCGCTTTGAGATGTTTGACGACCGTCGACACATCCGAGTCGGCTGGCGACCGAGCCTTTAATGCAGCACTGCGATCAGCGTGGCTTCCCTGCTCGCGTCTGGACGCCGGCAGCCTTCGACATTCCTGACCTGTTGGACCAAGGTCTCATTGACCGGCGAGAAGTTCGGGTGTCGTATCGCATCGGGACGGCTCGCGCGTCCGTATCGTAAGAGAACGTTCCAACACGTTGATCAGTTCCCCCAGAGTCGCTCACTGTTGCGGAGTATCGGATGAGTATTAACGACCCGGAAACGCAGATGATTACAAGTCGCTCGCCCCAGTCTGGACAAGCGTTCGACTACCTGCCGATTGGACTTTTCGGATCGGTTATGGGACTGGTTGGGCTCGCCGCTGCCTGGCGTGCGGCCGAGCAGGTGTATGGCGTGCCGGGAGCAATCGCTGATGGCATCGGTGCCGTCGCCGTAGTGGTCTTCGTCTCGCTGATTCTTGGGTATGGTTGGAAATGCTTGACTGCCTGGCAGGCGGTGAAGACGGAGTTCGAGCATCCGATTGCCGGCTGTCTGTTCGGGACGGTAGCAATCAGTTTTCTGCTGCTGCCAATCGTGTTGGTTCGTGTCAGCCATGAGCTTGCGTTCGGCATGTGGGTATTGGGTGTCGTCGGCATGGTGCTCCTGGCCTGGTTCATTGTCAGCCGGTGGATAAGTCGTCGCCAGCAGTTGCCGCACGCTACTCCGGTATGGATCATTCCGGTTGTTGGCCTGCTCGACCTGCCATTGGCGATGCCGGCACTTGGCCTGCCGGCCAGTTCGGTACTCGGCGTGTTCGCGCTCGCAGTTGGGCTTTTCTTCACGGTGCCAATTTTTACGCTGATCTTCGCGCGATTGTTGTTCGAGGACCCAATGCCCGACGGCTTGCGACCGACATTGATGATTCTCGTTGCGCCGTTCGCCGTTGGCTACTCGACCTACATCACGGTGACCGGTAGCCATGATTTATTCGCGGAAGCGCTCTATGTGCTGACTTTGTTTTTACTCGCGGTGCTCTTCGGACAGATGCGCTACCTTGCAGCCTGCTGTCCCTTTCGACTTGCGTGGTGGGCAGTCAGCTTTCCTCTCTCCGCGTCGGCGATCTGCTCTCTAAAGGTCGCAGGCGTAAGTCCCGGTCGCTTTACCAATAGCATCGCCTTGCTGCTGCTTTGCATCGCCAGTCTTGCCATTCTTGGCATCTTCCTGCGGACGTTGAAGGGATTGCTCTCTGGCGAACTGCGCACCCTGAGTACCTAGATATTGCGCACGCCCACAAGCAGCACTTCAACATTGCGAACTGAATGGTTGGTTCCTGCGCGGAGCCGACGCCTGAATGTCCGAGCGACGTTGCTCGCGAATGACGCTTCATGGCCGGACACGGCCCCCGCGAGCAAGTCGCCGGCTGGCCACTGGTCGCTCGACTTTGGGCGGCGGCGACCAGCCACCCTCACCCGACTCGCCTGGGCAATTCGGGCAGACAATCGGCAAATTCTGGCTGAATGGCACTCATCGGCTTGGTGATGGCCGGGTTGCCGGCCGGCACCGCATGGGAAATTCATCTGCGGTGCGGCGCCAACGAATGGATGCCTCCATGCACGAAAGAGTTCATGGCGCCCAACGACACGTCTTTGAGGTGCAACAGCATTTTGTGAGCGGCAAGTCTACTGCGAATGCCGGCTGCCTCGCCCCTAAATCACCCGGCTGAGAGCGATGCGTGCCTCATCAGCGATAGCGCGCCGGCCGGCCAGTCGAAAAAAACAAGGTACATGCAGCTATAAACTGCGAGAAAGCGCTTTGCCCTTATCTCCCGTGGCACTTCTTGAACTTCTTGCCGCTGCCGCAAGGGCACGGGTCGTTGCGGCCGGGCTGGTCGCCCGTCACCACGGCCTCCACGCGCGGGCCCAGGCTCTTCCATATCTGGCGCAGGTCGTAGACAGCCCAGATCGCCTCGCCGAAGGTTTCCACGCGCGCCAGGCTGGTGCTGGGCGGGC
>JAFAJB010000240.1 GCA_019236395.1 Cupriavidus sp. | reverse complement strand
TCCTTCTTCGCCCACGCCGTGCCGTAGATGCGCTGGAGCATCTCGTTCTTCGAGTCGCCTCTCCAGTAGGCCCCGGCCACCTTCATGAGCTTGAAGACCTTGAGCTTGCCCGTCGACGGCACGTGAGGCCCGCGGCAGAGGTCGATGAAGTCCCCCTCGCGATAGAGGCTGATGCCCTCCTCGGACGGAATGGACGCGATGATCTCGGCCTTGTACTTCTCGCCCATCGACTCGAACAGCGCCACCGCTTCATCGCGATTCCACACCTCGCGCGTGACCTTCTCGTCCTTGCGGGCGAGTTCCGTCATTTTCTTCTCGATGGCGGCGAGATCTTCCGGCGTGAAGGGGCGCTTGTAGGAGAAGTCGTAGTAGAAGCCGTTTTCGATGACCGGGCCGATCGTGACCTGCGCATCGGGGTAAAGCTCCTTCACGGCGTAGGCCAGCAAGTGCGCCGTCGAGTGACGGATCACGTCGACGCCGTCAGCATCCTTGTCCGTGATGATGGCCAGCGACGCATCCTGGTCGATCCTGAAGCTCGTGTCGACCATCTGGCCGTCGACCTTGCCGGCGAGCGCCGCCTTGGCCAGACCAGAGCCAATGCTCTGCGCCACTTCAGCCACCGTGACAGGGCCGGGAAATTCGCGACGGGAACCGTCCGGCAGCGTGATTACGATCATCTTGCACCTCTTGAGGATTCCGCTTCACCGCCTTTTTCAGGCGCCATGGCGAGCGGAGCATAGCAACTTTGTGGCGCCAGCCCCATCAGATGCAGTCAAACGCGCATCGGACAGGACCAGCAACGAATCTTTCTGACCCGCCTCGCGGCGAGCGACGAGGCAGCTTAACAGGATGCCGGCAAACGACAGACGAAAAAAAAACGCGGCCAAGGCCGCGTTTTTCTGTGTTTCCCCGCATCACACTACGGGTCGAAGGCGCACCTCGACTACTGTCGCTAACCAGCGGTAGTAGTTCGAGTTGTCTTGCTCATGATGCGTTTCCGTTCCTTGGAAGGTTGATCGGATCTGCCGAATGGACCTTGAAGATCCACACAAGCATCGGCCTTCGATTGCCGAGGGTGCTACGTTTTACTGCATGTTCGTTGGTAGGCTCGATTGGACTCGAACCAACGACCCCCACCATGTCAAGGTGGTGCTCTAACCAGCTGAGCTACGAGCCTAGCGAAGCTGCAAGTATAACCTTATTTCCTCTTCGCGTGCAACACCCCCTGCACATCTTCGATCAGTGAGAGCGCGCGCTGAAGCTGCGTGGCCTCGGCAACCTCGGCAGTGAACTGCATGCGCGCCACGCCCTTGCTCGAAAGCGTCTTCACCCCGGTGACGTTGATCTTCTCGCGCGAAAGCACTTCGGAGATATCGCGCAACAGGCCCTGCCGGTCGATCGCCTCCACCTGGATGTCCACCGGATAAACCGCATCGCTACGCTTGCCCCATTCAGTCTGAATGACGCGCTCCGGAGCACGTGCCGACAATTGCTGGAACGTGTGGCAGTTGCGCCGATGAATCGACACGCCGCGGCCTCGCGTCACGAAGCCGACGATGTCGTCGGGCGGCGCTGGCTTGCAGCAGCGCGACATCTGCGTCATCAGCGAATCGACGCCCACGACCAGCACGCCGCTCTTCGCGCCGCGCGCCACACTGGTCGCGCGGCTCTTCTTGGTGACAGCCTCTTCCTCGTTGAACTGCGGCTGCGCCTCCCCTTCCGGGTGGCGCAGCGCCTGCTCAACATGGCGCAGACTGAACTCTTCCTTGGCTACCGCCGCGAAAAGGTCCTCAGGTGCCTTGAAGTTCAGCCGCGTGGCGAGATCATCGAGATTGACCGCGGTCTTGCCCTCGCGCTGCAGCGTCTTCTCGATCAGCGTCCGGCCCTGGGCGATCGTCTCCTGCGAATCGAGCGCGTTGAACCATGCCCGCACCTTGGCACGTGCGCGGGTACTGGCCAGATAGCCAAGCTCCGGATTGAGCCAGTCGCGCGACGGCCCGCCCTGCCTGACAGCCACGATCTCCACGGTCTGCCCATTCTTGAGCGGCGTGTTGAGCGGCACCATCGCCCCATCGACGCGCGCGCCACGGCAGCGGTGACCCAGGTCACTATGCAGGTAGTAGGCGAAATCCACTGGCGTCGCGCCCTGCGGCAATGCCACCACGCGCGCCTGGGGCGTCAGCACGTAGATGTGGTCGTCGATCGCCGCGTGCTTGAGCTGTTCCCACGGCGAGTCTTCATGCGCCACCGTGTGATCGGCTTCATCCTTCCACGCCAGCAATTGCCGCAGCCAGGCAATCTTCTCGTCGTAGGTGTTGTCCGCCGCGAACTGCCCGCTATAGCCCCTGCCGCCAGCCTCCTTGTAGCGCCAGTGCGCGGCCACACCGTACTCGGCGAAGTGGTGCATCTCGTGCGTGCGGATCTGCACCTCGAAGGCACGGCCGTCATCGCCGATCACCACCGTATGCAGCGACTTGTAGCCGTTCGACTTCGGCCGCGAGATGTAGTCGTCGAATTCGCGCGGGATCGGCTGCCAGATATGGTGCACGATACCGAGCACCGTATAGCAGTCCTTGATGTCATCGACGATCACGCGAAATGCACGCACATCGTAGAGATCGGCAAAGTCGAGCGACTTGCCGCGCATCTTCTTCCAGATGCTGTAGATGTGCTTGGGCCGGCCGCTCACCTCGGCGCGAATGCCGGCCGTGGCCAGTTCCGACTGCAGCCGCTGGATCGCCTGCGAGATGTAGCCTTCACGCTCGATGCGCTTCTCGTCGAGCAGCTTGGCAATGCGCTTGTAGGTCTCCGGCTGCTCGAAGCGGAACGCGAGATCCTCGAGTTCCCACTTCATCTGCCAGATACCGAGCCGGTTAGCCAGCGGCGCATAGATATCGAGCGTTTCGCGCGCCACCCCTGCCATTGGCTGGTTCTTGGTTAGCGCCAGCCAGCGCAGCGTCTGCAGGCGCGAAGCAAGCCGCACCAGCACCACGCGGATGTCCTGCGCGAAGGCCAGCAGCATCTTGCGCAGCGCCTCCACCTGTTCCTGGCGCGCGGCCAGCTGGGTCTTCGATGGCTCGGAAACGTCGGCCTGAGTGACCGCGATCGCCCCGATCCGCAGAAGCTGGCGCACGCCTTTCACGAGCCGCGCCACTTCCTCGCCGAAGCGCTCTTCCACGTGCGCCTCGGTACCCGGCACGAACTCCACCATCGGGAAGAGGCAGGCGGCGGCACGCGCGGCATCGTCCACGCGCAGCCCGTCCAGGATGCGCAGCATCCCTTCGGCGTGCGACAGCACGCTCTCGCCGGTGGGCAGCGTTGCCGGCGCCTGGCCATCGGCCGTCTCACGCACGCACGCAAGCGCGCGTTCGACGAGCCCCGCGTCAGGCACGCCGGCAGTCTGGCCCGTCAGTTCCGTCGACGTCACCATGTCTTACCGCCCGGCATCAGTTGAGTGCAGCGGTCACCACCACTTCGATCAGGTAGTCGGGGTTGGCCAGCTTTGCTTCGACAGTGGCACGCGGTGGCGTATTACCTTGCGCCACCCACTCGTCCCACACCTCGTTCATTTCGCCGATGCGCGTGATATCGGTCAGGAAAATCTGACACATCAGGATGCGCGTCTTGTCGCTGCCTGCCTCGGTCAGCAGGCGGTCGATATGGCCCAGCACCTCGCGGGTCTGGCCACGCAGGTCGGCCTTGGGGTCGACCTCGGGCACCTGGCCGGCCAGGTAGACCACGCCGTTGTAGACCGCGTATTCGGACAGACGCTTGCCCACGTGGGCGCGCTTCAGGGTGTTGGTGCTCATGTCGGATTCGTTTCAAATGCGGGGTCACGACCCCAGGAAAAAATTGCGGGCGATGGCGATCTGCGCCGGATCGACGAACGTCGGGGCGTGCCCCACATCGGGGATCTCCACGGTGGACACCTGCTTGCCGCGCGCCACCATCTCGGCCAGGGTATCGGGCAGCAGCAAATCGGACTGCGCACCGCGCACCACCAGCGTCGGGCACTGGATGGCCTCGAACATCGACCATAGCCCCACCTCCCCGGCCTGCACCGCCTCGGCCGTGGCTTCCTTGAACGGCACGGCCAGCGCCGGGTCATAGTGCAGCCCCCATTCGAGGCCCTCGGCACCCTGTACCGGCTTCAGGATCGCGCCATTCAGCTCGCGCCATTGGTCGGGCGTGTGGCGACCGAACGAAGCGCTGATCGTCTGCAGATATGCCAGACCTTCCTCGAACGTCTTGAAGCGCACAGGCAAACCGAGATAGGCACCGATACGCTCCATCGATTGCGCGGTAATGCGCGGCCCCACGTCATTGAGCAGCAGCTTTCGTACCGGCGACTTCGGCAGCCCGGCCAGACCCATGCCGATCAGCCCGCCCATCGACGTGCCGAACCAGTCCACCTGCTCGACATTGAGGCGCGCGATCAGCGTCACCATGTCGGACACGTACTGCGGCACGACATACCCATGCGGGTCAGCCAGCCAGTCGGAGCGGCCGCGCCCCACCACATCGGGGCAGACCACCCGGTACTCGTCGCACATCGCGCGCGCCAGCGTGTCGAAATCGCGCCCGGTACGGGTCAGTCCATGCACGCACACCAGCACGCGCGAATTCTCCGGGTCACCCCACTCGTGATACGCCATGCGGTGGAGACCCGAGGCGCTGATGCACTGAACGAAGCCGAGGCGCGGACTGGAAGACATCTGGACTCCCTGCAATTCCCCGCCGCATGCGTGGGCGGCGCGAAAGGTTAAGCGGATGACTACTTCGGAAAGAACAGCGGTGGAACCAAATTGGCGGCGTTTGGCCAAAGCTGGATTGTACGCCCAGCGAGTACAATGCCACAGCACATCCTGACTCGCCCAAACGGAGGCTTCCATGCTCAATGGCAAGACGGCACTGGTCACTGGATCGACCAGCGGTATCGGACTCGGCATCGCGCAGGCACTGGCTGCGCAAGGTGCCAACATCATCGTCAACGGATTCGGTGACGCGGACGGCGCAAAGGCGGAGATCGCCAGGTCCGGCAGCGGCATCAAGGTCGGGTACCACGGCGCGGACATGAGCAAGAGCACCGAGATCGAGGACATGATGCGCTATGCCGAGAAGGACTTCGGCGGCGTGGATATCCTCGTCAACAACGCCGGCATCCAGTTCGTGGCCAAGATCGAGGAATTCCCGGTGGACCGTTGGGACGCGATCATCGCCATCAACCTGACCTCCGCCTTCCACACCACCCGGCTGGCCTTGCCGTCGATGAAGGCCAAGAACTGGGGTCGGGTCATCAATGTCGCCTCCACCCACGGGCTTGTGGCTTCGGCTGAAAAGTCCGCCTATGTGGCCGCAAAGCACGGCATCGTCGGCTTCACCAAGGTCACCGCGCTGGAAACCGCGCAGACCGGCGTCACCGCCAACGCGATCTGCCCGGGCTGGGTACTGACGCCGCTGGTGCAGAAGCAGGTGGAAGCCCGGGCCCAGAAGGAAGGGATTCCCGTCGAGCAGGCCAAGCGTGAACTGGTGATTGAGAAGCAACCGTCCGGACAGTTCGTCACGCCCGAGGAGCTCGGCGCGCTGGCCGTGTTCCTGTCGAGCGAAGCAGCCAGGCAAGTGCGCGGCGCCATCTGGAACATGGATGGCGGCTGGGTGGCCCAGTAAGGAGCGACATGGCTGACCGACGTAACTTCCTGCGAATCCTTGGGGCCAGCTCGCTGACTTTGTCGCCGTTGATGGCCGTCGCGCAATCGCCCAAGCTATTGGCCATCGACGTCTACAAGAGCCCGACCTGCGGCTGTTGCGAAGACTGGGTCAAGCATCTGCGCGCCAACGGCTTTACCGTGGCCACGCACGATGTCGAGGATACTGGTGTCTATCGCACCAAATACGGGATTCCCGACCGCTTCGGCTCGTGCCACACCGGTGTCATCGCCGGCTACGGCATTGAAGGCCATGTGCCGGCCGCCGACATCAAGAAGCTGCTGGCCAGCAAGCCGAAGGCTGCCGGACTGGCCGTGCCGGGCATGCCGGTGGGATCGCCGGGCATGGAGTACGGTCCGCGCAAGGACCCGTTCGACGTGCTGCTGGTGAAAACCGATGGCGCCGCCTCGGTGTTCTCAAGCTACAACAAGGCGAAGTCCTGACGTCGGGGAGCGTTCCGGCACGTACGACAACTGGTACGCGGCAAACAGAAAGCCCCCGCCGGCGCAAGCCGGCGGGGGCTTCTTCATTACAGCCTCGTCCAGATCAGATCAGCTTGGTGCCGGTCTTCGCCTGCACTTCCTCGCGGGACACGCCCGGCGCGGTTTCCACCAGCTTCAGACCTTCCGGCGTCACGTCCATGACGGCCAGGTCGGTGATGATGCGATTCACCACGCCCACGCCAGTCAGCGGAAGATTGCACTCGTCGAGGATCTTGATGTCCTCGGTGCCGTCCTTCTTCTTCGCGGTATGTTCCATCAGCACCACTACGCGGCCCACGCCGGCCACGAGGTCCATCGCGCCGCCCATGCCCTTGACCATCTTGCCCGGGATCATCCAGTTGGCCAGGTCGCCGCGCTGGCTGACCTGCATGGCGCCCAGGATGGCCAGGTTGATCTTGCCGCCACGAATCATCGCGAACGAATCGGCAGACGAGAAGATCGACGAGCCGGGCAGCGTCGTCACGGTCTGCTTGCCCGCGTTGATCATGTCGGCGTCCACTTCTTCCTCGGTCGGGAACGGGCCGATGCCCAGCAGGCCGTTTTCCGACTGCAGCCACACTTCCATGCCTTGCGGCACATGGTTGGCCACCAGCGTCGGCAAGCCGATACCGAGGTTCACGTAGAAACCGTCCTGCAGTTCCCGGGCCGCGCGTGCGGCCATTTCATCACGTGTCCATGCCATGATCTTTCTCCTTACTTGGCACGCACGGTGCGCTGTTCGATGCGTTTTTCGGGGTTCTTGTTCAGCACGATGCGGTGCACGAAGATACCCGGCAGATGAACGTCGTCCGGATCGATCTCGCCGGTTTCGACGATCTCTTCCACTTCCACCACCGTGATCTTGCCGGACATCGCGCAGACCGGATTGAAGTTGCGCGCGGTGCGGCGGAATACCAGGTTGCCGGCCTTGTCAGCCTTCTGGGCCTTGACCAGAGCCACATCGGAAACCAGCGAGCGCTCCATCACGTACTGCTCGCCATTGAATTCGCGCACTTCCTTGCCATCGGCCACGATCGTGCCGACACCGGTCTTGGTGAAGAATGCCGGAATGCCGGACCCGCCAGCGCGCAGCTTCTCGGCCAGCGTGCCTTGCGGCGTGAATTCGAGCTCGAGTTCGCCCGCCAGATACTGGCGTTCGAATTCCTTGTTCTCGCCCACGTAGGACGAAATCATCTTGCGGATCTGACGCGTGGCCAGAAGCATGCCCAGACCGAAGCCATCGACGCCGGCGTTGTTGGAAATGCAGGTAAGCTGCTTGGCGCCGCTGTCGCGCAGTGCGGCGATCAGCGCTTCGGGGATGCCGCACAGGCCGAAACCGCCCACGGCGATCGTCTGGCCGTCGTGCACGACGCCCGCGAGCGCCTCGGCGGCGCTGGCGTAGACCTTGTTCATGTTTGCTCCTTCCTCGGAATGTCCCGCGCGGATGGTCAAAGCCTTCCGACGACGTTCTTGGCCCGCCATATGGCCAACCGGCCACGCGCGGAATTTGTAACGGTACAATCGGCAATCAGAGGCCGCCGATGACGCCCCAAAGCATACGTCATCGTAGGCCGCCAACGCCATTACGTAAAAGTACATAAGGGATAATGCCGTCCATCGACTACCAGACCGCCTTCCAGCTTGCGCCCGTCGGGCTGGTACTGTCGCGTGCCCGCATGATCGAGGATTGCAATGACGAAGTGTGCCGGATCTTCGGCACCACGCGTGAGGCCCTGGTTGGCGAATCGTTCCAGGTGCTCTACCCCACCGCGGACGAGTTCGAGCGTACCGGCGCGCGCATCGTGCCGATCATGAATGCCAAGGGCATGTACTCCGACGAGCGGATCATGAAGCGCGCCAGCGGCGAGCTGTTCTGGTGCCACGTCACGGGCCGGGCGCTGGATCGCCAGGACCCGCTCGGCGCAGGGATCTGGACCTTCGAGGATCTGTCACAGAAACGGCCGGTGACGGCCGAACTGACCGCACGCGAGCGTGATATCGCCGCGCAGCTGGTGGAAGGAAAGACCAGCAAGCAGATCGGCAAACTGCTGTCGATCAGCCCGCGCACGGTGGACATCTACCGGGCGCGGCTGATGAAGAAATATGGCGCGCATACGGCGGTGGACCTGGTTCAGCGGCTGGTCAATCACTGAAAGACCGGCCTCACCGACTGTGTGCTCCCCTCTCCCGTAAGGCAGGAGAGGGGCCGGGGGAGAGGGCACGGCGCATCGTATGCCGCCGCGCCGGAACAAACCGACGGCTTCGTTTTGAAGCTCGCGTGCTGGATCACACCGACGGCTTCGCTCGATGTGGCTCCAAGCTGTACCACCCCTCTCCCCCGCCCTCTCCCCATGAGGGGAGAGGGAGCCAGGACACTACTTTCTGTTTGCACCCGGGCGCAGCTCGCGGCGATGGTGGTCAAACAACCGGCAGCCGCGCTCTAGGAAATCGGCTACGGCGCAATCGATTACTCCACGATCAGCGCCCTGATCTCCTCCGGCACCGGCACGCTCTTCTCCGCCGCATAATCACACCACACCACCTTCGCGCCACCCTCCGCCCAGACCACGTCGGGCAGATCGGTCCGGCGGATCTCCGTCCACGTCTCGAAGCTCGTCCGGCCGAGCTTGCCCGCGTACACCCGGCACTCGATGTCGCCAGGGAAGCGAAGCTGCTTCAGGAACGTCATGCTCGCGTTGATGATCACCGGGCCGTGGCCGCTGGCGTCCTTGCCGTTGCGGCCCAGTGAAGCGAACCACTCGAGCCGCGCCTGTTCCATGTAGCGGAAGTAGACGGTGTTGTTGACATGGCCCATGGCGTCCATGTCACCCCACCGGATCGGCATCACGAAGGTGAAGACGTGTTTCATCAGCGCTTGGCGATCGAAGCTTCGGCTTTGGTCACCAGGTCGGCGCCGATCTGCTTCTTCCACTTGTCGTAGACCTTGACGGTAGCCTTGCGGAACGCGTCATGCTCGGCCGGCGTCAGGCTCGTCACCTTCACGCCGTGCTGCTCCATGTCCTTCCACGCCGGCGCGCCCGGCTCGTTCAAACCCTTGCGGGCCAGCGCGATCTCCTGCTTGCCGGCATCGATGGCCGCCTGCTTGACGATCTCGCGGTCAGCCGGCGTCCAGCTTTCCCAGATCTGCTTGTTGACCACGAAGATCAGCGGGTCGGCCACGTAACCCCACGTCGTCACGAACTTCTGCCCCACTGTATAGAGCTTGGCGGCGGCGAACACGCTCTGCGGGTTCTCCTGGCCGTCCACGGCGCCCGATGCCATGGCGGGCTGCGCATCGGCCCAGCTCATCTGCGTGGGGTTGGCCCCCAGCGCATTGAACGTTTCGATATACAACGGCGAGCCCACCACGCGCAGCTTCAGGCCCTTGAGATCCTCGGGCTTGCGGATTTCGCGCTTCGAGTTCGACACCTCGCGGAAACCGTTCTCACCCCAGGCCAGCGGCACCACGCCGGCCTTCTCCAGCGTGGCGAAGATCGACTTGCCGACATCGCCCTGCGTCAGCGCGTCCAGCGCCTTGTAGTCGGGCATCAGGAACGGCAGCGAGAACAGATTGAGTTCCTTGACCTGCGGAGACCAGTTGATCGTCGATCCAACTGCCATGTCGATCACGCCCTGGCGGATCGCCGAGAACTCGCGCGTCTGGTCGCCCGCCACCAGCGACGTGCCCGGATACAGCTTGATATTGATGCGGCCATTGGTGCGCTGGCGCACCAGGTCCGCCCAGATCTCGCCGCCCTTGCCCCACGGGAACGCGGGGCCCAGCACCAGCGACATCTTGTACTCGGACTTGTAGGTCTGGGCCATCGCGCCGGCCGGGGCAAGCGCGGCGGCGGCGATCGAAGCGGCAACGGACAGCATCAGGGCACGGCGTTTCATCCGGGAGTCTCCTTTTTTCATCTTGTTGTTCACGTCAGTATCCAAGGTAGTCGGGAAGCCACGTTGCCAGCGGCGGATAGGCCAGCACCATCAACATCGAGACGAACATCGCCAGCAGCATCCAGATCACCCACGGCACGGTCTCTTCCATGCGCACGCGAGCGATGCGGCACGAGACCATCAGGTTCACGGCCAGCGGCGGCGTGAACTGGCCCAGCGCCACCTTGAGCGTCAGCACCACGCCAAACCATACCGGATTCCAGTGGAATGCGGTGGCGATCGGCAGCAGCAGCGGCACGAAGATCAGGAAGATCGAGATGCCGTCCAGGAACATGCCGACGGTCATCAGCAGCAGCACGATCAGCGCCAGCACACCGTACTCGCCCAGGCCCGAATGCGCGATGGCATTGGCCAGCGGGTCGATCACGCCGAGTGTGGACAGTGCGTAGGCGAAGATGCCAGCCAGCGCCACGACCAGCAGGATCACCGCCGATGTCTCCGCCGCCTCCTGGAAGATCGTGAAAAGATCGCGCAGACCGATGCTGCGGTAGATCACCATGCCGACGAACAGGCCATAGACAACGGCGACGACGGCCGCCTCGGTCGGCGTAAACCAGCCCGCGCGCATGCCGCCCAGGATCAGGAACGGCGCCACCAGCCCCCACGCCGCTTCGCGCAGACTCTTCCAGAACGGCGGGCGCGGCAGCCCGGCCTCGATATGCCCCATGTTGTGCTTGCGCGCCAGCCACACGGCGGGGACGATCAGCGCCACGCCGGCCAGGATGCCCGGAATCATGCCGGCCGCGAACAGCGCGGGCACCGATGCACCGGGCACCAGCACGCTGTAGATGATGAACGCCACCGAGGGCGGGATCAGGATATCCGTGGCAGCCGCGGCGCCCACCACAGCGGCGCTATACGAACCTGGATAGCCCGCACGCGACATCGCCGCGATCATCACGCCGCCCACCGCTGCCGCATTGGCCGGGCCGGAGCCCGAGATGCCGCCGAGGAACATCGCCACGAGAATCGCCACCAGCGGCAGCATGCCCGGTCCGCGCCCAACGATGGCAATCGCAAACGTCACCAGCCGCTGCGCCACGCCTGATCGGTCGAATATCGAGCCGACCAGCACGAACATTGGAATGGCCAGCAGCGGATACTTGGCCAGCCCGGCGTAGAAATTCTGGGGCACGGCCAGCAGACCGAACATCTGCGTATCGAGGTTCGACAGGCCGATGGCCACCAGGCCGCCCAAGCCCAGCGACACGCCGATCGGCACGCCCAGCAGCATCAGGCCGATAAAGACCACGAAAAGAATGATGGCGATCAGCGTCATTGCGCACGCTCCCCGCCGTTGTTCAGCGCACCCGGGTTCAGGGCTCGCAGGGCCCGGAGGTTGCGCAGTGCCAGGCCCAGAGCCCGCAGCGTGATCCCGATCGACAGCAATGGCAGCCAGATCGAATACCACCAGCTAGGCACGCCGATACCTGGCGAAGTCTCGCCAAACGTGTACTCATCCCACGTGATACGCACCCCCAGCACGGCAAGCGCCAGGAACATGACCGCCACGGCCAGCGCCGAGAGG
>JAFAJB010000181.1 GCA_019236395.1 Cupriavidus sp. | reverse complement strand
AACCACCGAAAGGAGGCTGCTCATGGCCAAGCGCGAGCGCAGCCCGCATGTCATCAAGGAAGAGGTAAGTCGGCGCATTCACCAGATCGATGAGATCGCCGACGATGGCGCGCATATCCGGGTACCCGACCCTGTGGAACACGAGCGCGATGCCCGGGGGCGCAACTGGGACATGACCCATTTCGGCAATGCGCGCGGATACGAGGCATCGATCCGCATTGTGGTCGACGAGGTACGTGACGAATTTGATCTCGTCGACGACCCCGCCAGCAGGGCGCCTAACCCGTTCGGAGACTGAATGAAGTCCCGTTTGCGGTTCCTAGTGCATGACCCCCGGCCCAGAGGGCTGGGGCTGCCATCCCTCCATGGCAGTGGCCGGCAGCGGCTGGGCAAACAGGAAGCCCTGGCCAACGTGACAACCCTGGTCGAGCAGGAACTGGCGCTGGAAGGCGCTGGTCACGCCTTCGGCCACCACGTTCAGGTTGCGCGCCCGGCCGATGCGGATCACCGCTTCCACCAATGTGCGCGTGGCTTCGCTGCTCTCCAGGTCCACCAGGAAACTCCGGTCCAGCTTGACCTCGTCGACCGGTAGCCGCATGAGCCGGCTCAGGCTCGAAAATCCCGTTCCAAAATCGTCGATCGACAGGCGCACGCCAAGCCTGCGCAATGCCGCGATCGTCGCTTCGGCTTCAGGCGTCTGGTCGAGAAACACGCTCTCGGTGATCTCGACGGTCAGCTCCCCGGCCGGCAGGCCGTGCGTGCGCAAGGCCTGTGCAACGATGTCCGCAAGGCCGGGGTCGCGCATCGACAGCGGCGACAGGTTCACGGATACGGCCGGCACCGCGGCGCCGAGCTGCCGCCAGCGTGCCTGCTGCGCGCAGGCTTCGCGCACGGCCCAGTATCCGAGCGCCACGATCAGCCCCGATTCCTCGGCCATCGGCACGAACACCGAAGGCGCGATGTCGCCGCGCTGCGGGTGCCGCCAGCGTGCCAGCGCTTCCACCGCCCACAGGCTGCCCGTGGGCAGGTGGATCTGCGGCTGGTAGCGCATGTGCAACTGGCCGCTTCCGACGGCTTCGCGCAACTCGCATTCCAGCATGCGCCGGTCGCCCAGGCGGCGCGCCAGCGTCATGTCGTAGATGCACACCTGATTGCCGTGTTCGGCCCTGCCGCGTTTCTTGGCCTGGTAAACCGCCAGGTCGGCGTGGTGCATCAGCGTTTCGCGGTCGCGCGCCTGCTCGGTCAGTACGCTGATGCCGATGCTGGCCGATGGCGACAGGCTCAGGCCGCGCCCCATGGCGATCGGCGAGCCTAGCGCCGCCAACAGGTCATCCGCGGCGGCCATCGCCTCGCCACGGCCATGGCCGGGCAGCAGCACCGCGAATTCATCGCCTGACAGCCGGCCCACGGTGGCACCCTGGCTGCGATCCATGGCGGCATGTTGCAGCCGTGACGCCACCTCGATCAGGAAGCGATCTCCGGCACCGTGGCCTTGCACGTCGTTGACGCGCTTGAAGTCGTTGAGATTGATGAACAGCAGTGCCAGCGAGTCGTCATGCGCATTGGCGTGGGCCACCGCATCGTCGGCGCGGGCCAGCAGCAACTGCCGGTTCGGCAGGCCGGTCAGGGCATCGTAGTACGCCAGGCGGTGGATGCGCTCCTGTGCCTGGTCCCGCGCGAGCGCCAGCGCGCAGAGGTCCGCCGCAACCCCGACCAGGTTCTCGTGGAAGGTGTCGGGCAGGCGCGCATCGGTGAAGCACAGCGCAAAGGTGCCGACCACGCGGCCGTCAGCGGCGCGTACCGGCGTGGACCAGCTCGCGGCAACGCCCGCTGCGAGCGCGCAGTCGCGCAGCTGTTCGCAGCGCGCATCCCTGGCGATGTCATCGATCGCAACGGCGCGGCCAAGGAAGGCTGCGGCGCCGCAGGAGCCCGATTGCAGGCCGATCTGCAGCGTGTCGAACGATGCGAGCAGTTCGGGCGTGGCCGATGGCATCGCCACCAAACGCAGGCGGCCATCCACGGCGCGCATCACGGCGGCCATCGTGCCCGGCGCCATCCGTTCCACGCGCCGGCAAAGGTCGGCCATGATCTTCGCGGTCGGCAGGTCCCGGGCCAGCGCGTCGAGCGTGCGGTGCTGGATCGATTCGCGCACCTTGGTGGCAGTGATGTCGGTCAGCACCCAGACCGTATTGACTAGCCCGCCCGTGCCCGTGGGCGCCATGATCGGACTCACGGCGACGGAAAGCCAGCGAGGCTGTCCGCCCTTGTCCGGGACCAGCGCTTCGCTGTTGAACGGCTGGCCGGCGGCCAGCGGCGCCAGCAGGGACGGTATCAGCTCTGGCCGAACGTTGATCGGCATGAGCAGGTCCTGCCAGCGGCGCCCCACCGCCTGGTGCCGCGCGTAGCCGAGCAGGCGGGTGAAGCCCCCATTCAGATGGCAGATGACGCCATGGGCGTCGGTGATCATGACCGGGTTCTCGGCGTGGTCGAGGCACAGCGAGAGCATGCGCAGGCCCGCCGGGCTCAGCGTGGCGCCTCCGTCATCGTTGTCGTCATGGAGGAACGCGGCAAACTGCTGCCTGGGACCGTCCTCGACGGCCATGCCATCGGCGACGAAGGTGGTCGCATGCAATCGCACGTGGCGCACCGTGCCATCGGCGCGTGCAATCGCCACGCCGCGCTCGGCGAGGGCCTCGCCATTTCCGACGGCCGCACGCAGGTCGCCAAGCGACAGCGCCGAGGCGCACTGGCCCAGCACGTTGGCTCGCTGCAGACCCCACAACGCCTCCGCAGCGGCATTGAACAGGGTGACCTGGTTGTGCGCATTGACGGCGACCACGGCATCGATCGCCTGTTCCAGCGCCTGGGTACGCATACTTTATGAATTTCTCGTTTTTGTGGGGTGCTTCGTGCGCGTCCGGGCTGTCACCCGGATTCTCCCCATCGATCCGATCGATTGGCGCACCCCGCGAGTGTACGACCGTTCGACAGCCGTGGCGGGCAGGGTTTGCCCGGCTTATGCGGCGTCGGCGGCCGTGGCGTCAATCCCGCCTTGGGCGCTCCGGCAAAGGGAAAGGGCGGCAAAGCCGCTTCGCGACGCAGAAACCTGACGCCGGACGGCAGGATTAGAGTTTTCCCTTAGTCGCCGGGGATGGTGCATCTATTCGACGGTGACGATGATGGCGACCCGGCGGTTCTCGGCGCGCCCCGCCGCAGTGCGGTTGTCGGCGATCGGGCGGGTCTTGCCGAAGCCGCGTATATCGAGGTGGTCGGGCATGAAACCGCAGGCCAGCAACACGCGGGCCACGGCTTGGGCACGGCGCAGCGATAGCTGCTGGTTGTATTCGAGCGTGCCGATGGCGTCAGTGTGGCCGTCCACACGCAGCGCGTCGATGCCGGCGGACCGCAGCGTGCGGGCCACGCGGGTCAGCGTGATTTGCTGCTCCGCCGAGACCATGTCCTCGTCGAAGCCGAACAACACCTTGTCCGGCACGATCAGTTCCCAGCCGCTCTCCGTCAGCGCGAAGCCCTGGTCCTTGAGCACGGCAATCTGGGCCGGCGTCAGCTTGTGGGCGGGACTTGCACATCCGGCCAGCGTCAGCGCGGTCATGCCGGCCAGGGTGGCCAGCAGGAACGAGCGGCGGGCGCTGTGGTGCGCTGTCATGGCGTGCTCTTACACGTGCGGCTCCGACGGCGCGGATTCCGCGCTGCGCCAGGTGGCGCCGGAATGGCGCTTGGCGCCATACATGGCCGCGTCGGCCGCGTGAAGCAATGCCGTGCCGTTGCGGGCGTGCATCGGATACACGGCCAGCCCGATACTGAGCGGCGCGACGATGGTGGTGCCATCGGGCAGGCAGACAGGCTCGAGCATCGCGTCAAGGATGTGCTCGGCGATGCGGATCGCGTCTTCGGGCTGGCGCAACGCGCTGACCAGCACGGCGAACTCGTCGCCGCCGAGCCGTGCCACGCTGTCGCCTTCGCGCAGGCAGTCACGCAGGCGCTCGCCGATGCCGACGAGCACGGCGTCGCCCGCGGCATGGCCGTAGCGGTCGTTGATCCCCTTGAAATCGTCGCTGTCGAGATAAAGCACGGCTGCATACTGGCTGCGCGCCGCCGCCGTACGCAAGGCAAGTTCGAGCGTTTCAGTGAAGGCGGCGCGGTTCAGCAAGCCTGTCAGGCTGTCATGGCTCGCGCGGTGCGCCAGCGAACGGTTCTCGTGCTGGAGCTGCTTCTGCCATGCCTCGAGCTCGTCCAGCAGCACGTTGAAGTCCTCTGACAGCGCGTTCAGTTCCTCGATCCGGGCCGGCGGCATGCGTTGTCCAAACGCGCGTTCGGATCGCACGGCATGCGCCACGCGCATCAGGTTGCGCAGTGGATCGACGATGTCCTTGAGCATCCGGCTGGACATGTAGTGCGCGCCCACGGCGGTCAGCAGCAGGCAGCCCGCCAGGCCCAGCGTGCCCTGCAGCAGGAAATGCAGCAGCGCGACCGGGTCGCCGGTCACGCGCACGCTGCCCACCTGCTGGGTTTCGTGAAAGATCGGCTGCTCCACCGGACCGGATGTCAGCAGTTCACCCGCCAGGCGGCGCAGCGCTGGAAACCGCTCATGGCCAGGGCGCTGCCACGTGGTCATCGGCTGGTGGTCGCGGTCGAACACGGCGACCCGTGTCACGTCCTCGGTCGCGGCGATCACAGCCAGCGCATCGGCTGCGGCGGCTTCGTCGCGGAACACCACCGGTGCCTCGACCGTATAGGCAATCGAGCGTGCCACCAGTCGCAGGTTGTGGTCGGCATAGGCTCGAAGCGCGGTCAGTCCGAGCGCGGTCAACGAGATGCCGACCGTGAACACGGCGATCAGCGCCACGCTCAGGTGGATGCGTTGCAACGCGCGAAACAGCGTCGGGCGGCGCGGCGCGGCAGGGGTAGGGGGCGCAAGGCGGCGGCCGGGCAGGTTCATGATGCGGGCGTCCTGCGGCGGCCGAGCTGGAGAACGCCCGGATGGACATGGATGCCACTCCGGGCGATCGCATCGAGGTTGATGCGGAAGGACACCTGGCTCTCGCGGATGTTCAGGCAGAACATGCTTCCCGCCTCACACTCGAAGTCCTCCTCGGCGATGACCAGCACCGGCTTTCCCACCAGTTCCGTGGCCAGCTTCTTGCGGCGCGCGTCGGTCATGGCGCCTATATAGAGTGCATCGCAATCGGGCAGGAGGTTGTCGGCGAGCACATCGACCGCGCGTGCGTCGACCAGCCGGCCCGTGGAAAGCGTGCCGCCCTCCATCAGCTTGCCGGCAAAGTGCGCGCCGGTGTCCACGCACAGGCGCAGCGTCTCGCGCTCGGCCGGCCAGTGGGCATAGCTCAGCAGGCTCATGACCACGCGGGCCACGGCTTCCGGGCGGGAAACCTGGCCGACCGGCGCAGATGCTGGCGTGGCCGGCGTGGGCGCTGCAAAAGCCGCCGGCAGCGCGCCGGGCACTGCCATCAGCAAGGCCATTGGCAGGGCGAGCGCGCGGCACAGGCGCGGCAGGAGGGGGTACGCGGTAGGCGGCAATTGGGTCGGTGGCGGAAGATTCCGGCAGGCATCGCTCTCGATTGGGTTTCGGCATCCGTTACCGAAAACTGTAGCCATTTAGCCTTGCGCCTGCATCGGGCCAAACGCCGTAAATCGGCACGAGAGCGCGGGTGTGGAACGCAGGTGACGGGGGCAGCGACTGTCAAACCGATGTGCTAGAGTTCCCGGACACCTTTGTCCCCACCGGAGGAGCGCCATGGCAACCGAATCCAGACCGCAACTGAAGGCCTTCGTGCAGACCGCGCCGCAGTCCGGGCGCTATGTCTGGGTTATTTCACTGGTGGACTTCAGTGCGCAGCAGATCCGGCGCACCATTGTGTCCGACGATACATTCACGACTTCCGACGCCGCACGTGTTGCCGGCGACGCCGAACTCAAGGCGATGGCCGCCGACCACTGACCCCAACTGACCCCAACTGACCGTCGGCACCTCGTAATTTTCCGATACCCTTTCTTACATCACATCACGGGTGGGGTCGATAGACTTCCACCCATGGTAGTCAACTAGAAAAGAGAGGGTCTTCATGAAACGACAGATCATTGCGCGCGCCATTGCTGGCGCCGTCCTGCTGGGCTCGGCCGCCGCCCTGGCGCCGGCCGCGATGGCTCAGGCTCAGGTCAGCATCAATATCGGTATTGGCACCCCGCCGCCGGCGCCCGTCTATGAAGCAGTGCCCGCGCCGCGCCCCGGCTATGTCTGGGCGCCGGGCTACTGGGACTGGGACGACCACGGTCACAAGCACGCGTGGAAACAGGGTCACTGGATCGCCGAGCGCCCCGGCTATGCCTACGAGGCGCCGCGCTGGGTCCGCGCCAGCAATGGCTGGGTGCTGCAGCCCGAGCGCTGGAGCCGCGGGCCTGACCGCGGCGATTACGACCATGATCACGACCATGGCCGTGGCGAGTATCACTGCCCGCCGGGACACGCCAAGAAAGGCGAGTGCTGAAGCGTCGATCGCCCGCAAAAGCATGATGCGGTGACAGACGCGCGTGAGGCCATGCTAGGATTTCCGGGCTCAGAAATCTACCCGGAGTAAGGACATGTCCAAGCAGGTCTTCACGCGCGCGCAGTATCTCGACATCCTCAACGACAGTCTGCGCCGCCATCCCGGATATCAGCCCGGCATGGCGTTCGTCTTCCTGCCGCCGGGCGCGAGCGCCAGCCAGGCATCGGGCGTGGGCTGCACCGGCCCGATGGAAGCGATGCCGGTCTACTGCGAGATCGAGCGTGTGGCGTCGGGGCTGATCTCAGTCACGCCGGAGTAGAAATGCAAAAAGGCACCCCTCGGGGTGCCTTCTTGTTGTGCCGGCTTACTCTTCGCCTTCCTCGTCGTCGAGGAATTCGCGGCGCAGCATCCAGTTGGCGATGGCTTCGTCGCAGACCTTCTTGAGCTTGCCCTTTTCGGGAAGCTTGTCGAACAGCTGGAAGTTCACCAGCGCCATCCCGGCGTCGGTGATGTAGAACAGGCGGTCTGGCTCGTCGTAGTGGACGACCCGCCCGTCGATGCCCGATTCCTCGCTGTCGGCGGGCATGTCCTCGAGTTCGACCACGCGGCAAGTGAAGCGCGGGCTGCGCGTGTGGGTCAGATACTCGAATTCGTCGTGCGTGACGTCGCCGCCCTTGCCGGCGACAACCGCGAAGCCCCAGATGAACCGGGGCATCGGCAGATCGGACAGATCGTCAAGCTCATCAAGCTCGTCCATGGTGTTCTCCCTGATGCAATAGCCCGCATTATCGCCCAAGTCTTGCTCCATGGCCGCACGTACTGTCACTCATTGGAGCATATAGCCCCCGGCCAGCTTGCCGAAGTCCTCGAGTTCGCGGGCCTGCCAGGCGGAGTCGAGCGAAAGTTCCTCGGCCAGGATCGCTGCCACTCGCGGGGCGCCGTCCAGCGCGGCGCGGGCGTCGAGGAACAGGGCCCGGTTGCGCCGGGCCAGTACGTCCTCCACGCGCCGCGCCAGTTCGTAGCGCGCGGCAAAGCGCACGTGCGCTTCGGTCAGCCCGGAAGCCGGCACGATCAGGTTGTCCGCCCCGGGCAGCGCCTGCACCCGTGGCAGGTCCGAGCCGTAGTAGCGGTCCGGCGATCCGGCGTTGGCCGGTGGCAGGTCCGCGGAGATGCCGGCCGCGCCGTGCAGTGGCAGGTCGGCGGTGCGGCATGGCGCGGCGCGCAGCAACTGGCGCTGGATCGCGGTTTCGATCACGTCCTCGGCCATCTTCCGATACGTGGTCCATTTGCCGCCGGTGACCGTGATCAGGCCCGCCTTCGACACCAGGATCGTGTGTTCGCGCGACAGCGAGGCCGTGGACGCCTCGCCGGTGGCCTTTACCAGTGGCCGCAGGCCAGCCCAGACGCTGGTGACGTCGGCACGCGACGGATCGCGCGCCAGGTAGCGCGCGGCCGTCTCCAGGATGAAGTCGACGTCGTCATTCGCGGCACGCGGCTCCAGCGGCAGGTCCTGGCGCGGGGTGTCGGTGGTGCCGACGATCGTATGCCCGTTCCAGGGCACCAGGAACAGCACCCGGCCATCGTCGGTCTTCGGGATCAGGATCGCGCGATCGCTGGGCAGGAAGCTGCGTGGAATCGTCAGGTGCACGCCCTGGCTCGGGGCCACCATGCGGCGGGCCTGGCCGTCTTCCATCTGCCGCACGGCATCGACCCACACGCCGGTGGCGTTGATCACGCAATCCGCGCGCAGGTGGAAGGTGCCCTCGCCAAGCACATCCTGCGCGGTGACGCCGGTGATCACGCCATTGGTCTGCGCCAGGCCGGTCACGCGCATGTAGTTGATCGCGGTGCCGCCCACATCGAACAGCGTGCGCATCAGCGCCATGGCCAGTCGCGCATCGTCGAACTGGCCGTCGAAGTACAGGTTGCCGCCGCGCAGCGGGCGTCCGCCCACGTGCTCGGCCAGGGTCGGGGCGGCCTCCAGCGTTTCGCGGTGGTTGAGCCAGCGGCTGCCGGACAGGTTCAGGCCACCCGCCAGCATGTCATAGACCTTCAGGCCGATGCCGTAGAACGGCTGATCGAACATCTGGTAGGCCGGCACGACGAAGCCGAGCGGCCAGACCACGTGCGGGGCGTTACGGGCAAGCAGGCCGCGTTCGTGCAGCGCCTCGCGTACCAGGCTGATGTTGCCCTGCGCGAGATAGCGAACGCCGCCGTGCACGAGCTTGGTGGCCTTGCTCGACGTGCCCTTGGCGAAGTCGGCCGCTTCGAGCAGCAGCGTGCGATAGCCGCGCGATGCGGCGTCGAGCGCGGTGCCCAGGCCCGTGGCGCCGCCGCCGATGACGATCACGTCCCAGCGAGGTTCGCGGGCCAGCGTCTGAAGCAGGGCTTCGCGGGAGGGCGGGTCGACTGGTGTTACTGAGGTATGCATAGGGGTTTGAATCCGGTTCAATGCGGGGCGCCGTCGTCTTCGCGCGCCCAGTCGCGTGCGCGATCGACAGCGCGGTGCCAGCGCGCGATGCGGTGGGCGCGTTCGTCGGCAGAGAGCTTTGGCTCGAAACGCTGTTCCACCTGCCACTGATGCGTGATCTCGTCGGGATCGGTCCAGTAGCCGGTGGCCAGCCCGGCCAGGTAAGCAGCACCGAGCGCGGTGGTTTCGGTGACACGCGGGCGGACGACGGCGGTGCCGAGCAGGTCGGCCTGCATCTGCATCAGCAGATCGCTGCGCGAGGCGCCGCCATCGACACGGAGTTCGGCCAGCGAGATCCCGGCGTCCTTCTGCATCGCGTCGAGGACATCCACGCTCTGCAGCGCAATCGACTCCAGCGCGGCGCGGGCGATGTGCGGGCCGCCGGTGCCGCGTGTGATGCCGACCAGCGTGCCACGCGCGAATGGGTCCCAGTGCGGCGCGCCGAGCCCGGCGAACGCCGGTACCAGCACCACGCCGCCAGTGTTTTCGCACTGGCGCGCGAGCGGTTCCACCTCGGGGGCGCTGTGGATCAGCTTGAGGCCGTCACGCAGCCACTGGATCGTCGCGCCACCCATGAACACGCCACCTTCCAGGCAGTACTGGGTATTGCTGCCGATCTGCCAGCCGATCGTCGTGATCAGCCGGTTGCGCGAAGTCACGGGTTTGTCGCCCGTGTTCATCAGGATGAAGCAGCCGGTGCCGTACGTATTCTTGGCCATGCCAGGTTGCAGGCAGGCCTGTCCGAATGTGGCGGCCTGCTGGTCGCCGGCGATGCCGGCAATCGGGATCTCCACGCCGAACAGGCGGGCGGAGGTACGTGCGGCCTCGCCGCTGGACGGCACCACTTCCGGCAGCAGGCTGCGCGGGATATCGAGCAGGCCCAGCAGTTCGTCGTCCCAGCGGAAATCGTGGATGTTGAACAGCATCGTGCGCGAGGCGTTCGAGACATCGGTGACATGTCGCGCGCCATCGGTCAGTTGCCAGATCAGCCAGCTATCGACGGTGCCGAAGGCCAGCTCGCCGCGTTCGGCGCGTTCCCGCGCGCCTTCGTAGTTGTCGAGCATCCAGCGCAGCTTGGTGCCGGAGAAATAGGCATCGACGATCAGCCCGGTCTTGCGCTGGAACGTCTCGCCGTGGCCTGCGGCCTGCAGGGCCTCGCACATCGGTGCGGTGCGGCGGTCCTGCCAGACCAGCGCGCGGCCCACGGGCTCGCCGGTCTTGCGATCCCACAGCACCGTGGTTTCACGCTGGTTCGTAATGCCGATGGCGGCAAGCTGCGTGCCGCTGACGCCCGCGTCGCCGAGCACTTCGTGCGCGACCGCTAGTTGCGACTGCCAGATCTCGTAGGGGTCGTGCTCGACGTGGCCGGGATGCGGATAATATTGCCGGAACTCGCGCTGGGCGATCCGTACGACATTGCCCGCATGATCGAACAGGATGGCGCGTGAACTGCTGGTGCCCTGATCCAGGGCCAGCACATACTGCGGCTGGTGAGAAGTCGTGGATGTCATGCGTTCCATCCGGATGTGTTGAATTGAATAGCCATGGCCGAATCTGCTTCCCGTCCTGCCGATACCGTTAGCGTAGTCACTGCCGGCGTTGCCGCACGCAGTCCGTTCGATCCCGCCGCCCACATGCGCCTGCTGGTCGATGGCAGGCAGGTGGGCTGGCTGCCGCGCAAGCACGCGGACATCCTTGCGGCATTCGATGGCGTGCTGGGCCAGCCGGACGGGCAGGGCGCCTTGACGCTGCTGCCGGAGT
>JAFAJB010000143.1 GCA_019236395.1 Cupriavidus sp. | reverse complement strand
GGCGGTGCGAGTGTCAGCTGACGACGGTGTCCACCAGCAGGTTGACGCCTGTGGAGATGCGGCTCTGTTCCACACCGTAGATGTGCAGCGAGACGGCCACGGCATCGCTGGCATTGCCGAGCGCGTGGATGTGCTGCAGGCCGGCTGGCACGCTGAACGTGTCGCCCGCTTCGCGCGTCACGGCACCGACCTGCGACGCCGTACGGCTTTCCGGATCCCAGCGGTAATGCCGCTCGTACATGGTGCCGCGCAGCACACGATACGCGCACCACGTGCGATGGCCGTGCACGGGGCTGAATTGCCCCGGACGCCAGACCAGCAGCATCACGGAAAAACGTTCGAATGGATCGGCGTGGACCAGATGGCGTGTATAGGTGTCCGGGCTGCCTTCCAGCGCACCCGGCGGCAGGCTGGCCAGCAACGTTTCGGCATCGGGCAGGCTCGCGGCGACCTGTTCGGCGACCATGCGGGCACTTTGAGCCAGGGTGGCTTCCATTCCGCTGGCGAACGGCGTCAGTGGCGACGGTTCCTGGGCGCCGTGACAGGCGCTGAGTGCGGAGGTTTGCATGGCGAACTCGTATTGGTGGTGTTATGGCTTCCATCATAGAAGGCCCCCCTGAGCACAGGCATGCAAATTTTGGTCTGGAATGGCATGGAATTGTAATCCTGTTCTAATTTGGCTGCTCGCTAGGGAATAATCTTGCTATCTGTGCGCCAGGACAGGCGCCGGGTGATAATCCGCGCCATGGAAATCAAATGGCTTGAAGACTTTGTCAGCCTGGCCGAGACGCACAGCTTCTCGCGCTCGGCGGAGCTGCGGCACGTCACGCAGCCGGCGTTCTCGCGCCGGATCCAGTCGCTCGAGGCGTGGGTTGGCACCGAGTTGATTGATCGTTCGAGCTACCCGACCAGCCTGACCGCCGCCGGCAAGGTGTTCTACGAGCAGGCACTGGCAATGCTGGCGCAGGTCAGCGAGACGCGGGCGCTGATGCGCGGCCAGCGTTCGGCCAACGCGCAGGTGCTGGAGTTCGCGGTGCCGCATACCCTCTCGCTGACGTTCTTCCCGGAATGGCTCAAGGGTGTCGAGCGCAAGGTCGGCACGCTGCCTTGCCGGCTGCGCGCGCTGAACGTGCATGATGCCGTGCTGATGCTCGTCGAAGGCGGGTGCGACCTCGTCATGGTCTACCACCATCCGCGCCAGGCCATCCAGCTCGATCCCGCGCACTACGACATGCTGGTGCTAGGCACCGAACGCCTGTCGCCCTACAGCGTGCCCGATTCCACCGGCAGGCCGCTGTTCCGGCTGCCCGGCACAGACAAGAAGCCGGTGCCCTACCTGAGCTATACGCCCAATGCGTTTCTGGGCCGCATGGTGGACATGCTGCTGGCCGAATCGCCGGAAACGCTCAAGCTCGACAAGTTTTACGAGACCGATATGGCCGAGGCGCTCAAGGTGATGGCGCTGGCCGGTCACGGCATGGCATTCCTGCCCGAGAGTGCGGTGCGCGAAGACGTTGCCGCCGGCCGGCTGGTGCGTGCCGACGCCGCGAAGGGTTTGCCCCAGTCGATCGACATGGAGATCCGGCTCTATCGCGAAAGTCCGTCTGAAAACGTCAACGAACGGCGCGGTAGCCAGCAACGCCGCAAGCGGCAGCTTGTGGACAAGGTCTGGACGGCCCTGACGGCGTAAGAGCGGCTATCAGGATGGGTGGCAAGGGTTATGCGTGACTTGCATAACCGTGTGGGAGGGGATGACCAAACGGCATTGGATTCGCGTGTGGGGCCACCGATATCCTCCGTGTCACCTTTACTCGGGACCCAACGATGTCTTCCGCAGCACCGACGCAAAACGTCTCCAATGCTCACCCCCTGCCTTCGTACCTGAACGCCGACAACCTCGGCCCGTGGGGCATCTACCTGCAGCAAGTCGACCGTGTCACGCCCTACCTGGGCTCGCTGGCACGCTGGGTGGAAACCCTGAAGCGCCCCAAGCGCGCGCTGATCGTCGACGTACCCATCGAGCTCGACAATGGCACGATCGCCCACTTCGAGGGCTATCGCGTTCAGCACAACCTGTCGCGCGGCCCGGGCAAGGGCGGCATCCGTTTCCACCAGGACGTGACGCTGTCTGAAGTGATGGCGCTGTCGGCATGGATGTCGGTCAAGAATGCCGCGGTGAACGTGCCGTACGGCGGCGCCAAGGGCGGTATCCGCGTCGATCCGCGCACGCTGTCGCACGGCGAGCTGGAACGCCTGACCCGCCGCTACACGAGCGAAATCAACCTGATCATCGGCCCGACCAAGGACATCCCGGCGCCGGACGTGAACACCAACGCCCAGGTCATGGCCTGGATGATGGACACGTACTCGATGAACTCGGGCAGCACGGCCACTGGCGTGGTGACGGGCAAGCCGATCTCGCTGGGCGGCTCGCTGGGCCGTCACGAAGCCACGGGTCGCGGCGTGTTCGTCGTCGGCTCTGAGGCTGCCCGCAACCTGGGCATGGACATCAAGGGTGCGCGCGTGGCCGTGCAGGGTTTCGGCAACGTGGGCGCCGTGGCTGCCAAGCTGTTCCATGAAGCGGGCGCCAAGGTGGTGGCCGTTCAGGATCACCGCACCACGCTGTTCGACCCGGCAGGCCTGGATGTCCCGGCCATGATGGAATACTCGTCGCACAGCGGCACGATCGAGGGCTACCGCGCGGAAGTCATCTCGACCGAGCAGTTCTGGGAAGTCGACTGCGACATCCTGATCCCGGCCGCCCTGGAGGGCCAGCTGACCGCCAAGAATGCGCCGAAGATCAAGGCGAAGCTCGTGATCGAGGGCGCCAACGGCCCGACCACGCCGGAAGCGGACGACATCCTGCGCGAGCGCAACATCCTGGTCTGCCCGGACGTGATCGCCAACGCCGGCGGCGTGACCGTGTCCTACTTCGAGTGGGTGCAGGATTTCTCGAGCTTCTTCTGGACCGAGGAAGAGATCAACGAGCGCCTGGTACGAATCATGCAAGAGGCCTTCCGGGCAATCTGGCAAGTCGCCCAGGACAACAAGGTCACGCTGCGGACGGCTGCGTTCATCGTCGCCTGTACGCGCATCCTGCAGGCGCGCGAAATGCGTGGCCTGTACCCCTGATGAGGCAGGGCTTGAGACGGGTTGCTTATGCTGCGACGCAGCATGACACCCCGTTGCCCGGATGACATCGAAGCGCGGCGACCGGATTGTTCCGGTCGCCGCGTTTTTTTATGCCCGGCGTTCCTGGCGCATTCGTTCTCAGTTGTGTCTCGTTCTAGTGATTTGCCGCAAATTCGTGCCTTAATTTGCACCAATTAGGGGAAAACCCGATGTGCGGAGTGACGAGCTAGGCAATACTGTTTCGCCGGTGAGATATCTGTCTGAGTCTCACCATTCTTCAAGGTCAAGGAGATGTTATGAATGTAGCCAAGCTGGCTGGCCTGATGATCACCGCAGGCGTCCTGTGCGGTACCGCGCAGGCCGCCGAGCCGCTGACGGGCACACTGCAGAAGATCAAGGATACGGGTGTCATCACGCTGGGCGTGCGGGATTCGTCGATTCCTTTCAACTACAACCTGGGCGGTGTGCGTCAGGTGGGCTATTCCTACGATATCAACATGAAGATCGTGGAAGCCATCAAGGACCAGCTCAAGCTGCCGAACCTGCAGGTCAAGGAAATCCCGATCACGTCGCAGAACCGCATCACGCTGCTGCAGAACGGCACGATCGACATCGAGTGCGGCTCGACGACCAATAACCTCGAGCGCCAGAAGCAGGTCGGGTTCACCGACACCATCTTCATCATCGGCACGCGCATCATGGTGAAGAAGGACGGCGGCATCAAGGACTGGGCCGACCTGAAGGGCAAGAACGTGGTGACCACCGCTGGCGCGACGTCCGAGCGCCTGCTGCGCAAGATGAACGATGACCAGAAGCTGGGCATGAACATCATCAGCACCAAGGACCATGGCCAGTCGTTCCTGACGCTGGAATCGGGCCGTGCCGTGGCGTTCATGATGGACGACGCACTGCTCTACGGTGAGCGCGCCAAGGCCAAGAACCCGGCCGACTGGATCGTCGTTGGCAAGCCGCAATCGCGCGAATCGTACGGCTGCATGATCCGCAAGGACGACGCACCGTTCAAGAAGGTGGCTGACGGCGTGATCACCGGTCTGATGAAGGACGGCTCGATCAACACCATGTACACGAAGTGGTTCATGCAACCGGTACCGCCGAAGGGCCTGAACCTGGACTTCCCGCTGTCCGACGACATGAAGGCGCTCTTCAAGAATCCGAACGACAAGGCACTCGACTGATCCCCGCGATTTGAGCAGTGCGAAACGGAAGGAGTAGTCCTTCCGTTTCTTTTTGAGGACGCATCATGGATTACGCTTTTCATTGGGGAGTCTTCCTCGAGCAGGCGGCCGCGAACGAGACGTACCTGGACTGGATGATTTCCGGTCTCAAGGTGACGATCGCGCTTGGCCTGACGTCGTGGATCATCGCTCTCGTTCTCGGCTCGGTACTCGGCGTGCTGCGCACCGTGCCGAACAAGTGGCTGTCGGGGATTGCAGCCACCTACGTCGAGATTTTCCGGAACATTCCGCTGCTGGTGCAGCTTTTCATCTGGTATTTCGTCGGCCCCGAGTTGCTGCCCGGCGGCGAGACCATCAAGCAGATGAATCCGTTCACGCAGCAGTTCCTGGCCGCCATGCTCTGCCTGGGCACGTTCACGGCGGCCCGGGTTTGCGAGCAGGTGCGCTCGGGTATCAACTCGCTGCCGCGCGGGCAGAAGAACGCCGGCCTGGCCATGGGCTTCACGCTGCCGCAGACGTATCGCTTCGTGCTGTTGCCGATGGCGTTTCGCGTCATCGTGCCGCCGCTGACGTCGGAGTTCCTGAACATCTTCAAGAACTCGGCCGTGGCGTCGACGATCGGCCTGCTGGAACTGGCCGCGCAAGGACGCCAGTTGGTGGACTACACCGCGCGCCCGTATGAATCATTCATCGCGGTCACGCTGATGTACGCCGCCATCAATTTTACGGTGATGCTGCTGATGCGCTGGGTGGAACGCCGTACCCGCGTGCCGGGTTTCATCGGCAGCAAGTAAGGAGCTGACATGGCATACGAATTTGATTTCAGCTCGATCAATGAATCCACGCTGCATGTGCTGGGCGAGGGCATGCTCGTGTCGGCCAAGATCACCGTGACAGCGGTGATCGTCGGCATCGTCTGGGGCACGATCCTGGCGATGATGCGCCTGTCGTCGATCAAGCCGCTGAATTGGTTTGCGCAATGGTATGTGACGCTCTTCCGGTCCATTCCGCTGGTGATGGTGCTGCTCTGGTTCTTCCTGATCATCCCGCAGCTTCTGCAGAAGACGTTCAACCTGTCGGCGGCGTCCGACCTGCGCATGACCTCCGCGCTGATCGCGTTCTCGCTGTTCGAGGCCGCGTATTACTCGGAAATCATCCGCGCCGGTATCCAGAGCGTGTCGCGCGGCCAGATGTTCGCCGCGCAGGCGCTCGGCATGACCTATGGTCAGACCATGCGGCTGGTGATTCTGCCGCAGGCGTTCCGCAACATGGTGCCTCTGCTGCTGACGCAAGGCATCATCCTGTTCCAGGATACGTCGCTGGTCTACGTCAGCGCACTGGCGGACTTCTTCGGCCAGGCCTACGGCGTTGGCGAACGTGACGGCCGCATCGTGGAAATGCTGCTGTTTGCCGGCCTCGTGTACTTCATCATTTGTTTCTCCGCTTCGCTGCTGGTCAAGCGTTATCAGAAAAAGGTGGCCGTATGATCGAAATTAATAACGTTTCCAAGTGGTACGGCGCCTTCCAGGTGCTGACCGATTGCACGACCAAGGTCGCCAAGGGTGAAGTGGTGGTGGTGTGCGGCCCGTCCGGTTCGGGCAAGTCCACGCTGATCAAGACTGTCAACGCGCTCGAGCCGTTCCAGAAGGGCGACATCCTCGTCGACGGCACGTCGGTGGGCAATCCGAAGACCAACCTGCCCAAGCTGCGTTCGCGCGTGGGCATGGTGTTCCAGAACTTCGAACTGTTCCCGCACCTGTCGATTACCGAGAACCTGACCATCGCACAGATGAAGGTGCTGGGCCGTTCGAAGGATGAGGCGATGGCAAAGGGCCTGAAGTACCTGGAGCGCGTGGGTCTGAAGAGCCAGGCGGACAAGTACCCGGGTCAGCTTTCGGGCGGTCAGCAGCAGCGCGTGGCAATTGCCCGTGCCCTGTCGATGGACCCGATCTGCATGCTGTTCGACGAGCCGACTTCGGCGCTCGACCCGGAAATGGTCAACGAAGTGCTGGACGTGATGGTGCAGCTTGCGCAGGAAGGCATGACCATGATGTGCGTGACCCACGAGATGGGCTTTGCACGCAAGGTGGCCAACCGCGTGATCTTCATGGACGCCGGCAAGATCGTGGAAGACTGCGCGAAGGAAGAGTTCTTCGGGAACATCGATGCGCGCTCGGATCGCGCAAAGCAGTTCCTGTCGAAGATCCTGCACCACTGAGGCGCGTCAGCTCCTGCATCACTCAAGGCGAGCCGGCGAGTGGCGAGGCTGTCGGTTGTTTGACGGCCGACGCCGCTGGTCACGCCCAAGTGGTATCAGGTAATAGTGTCTTGGCTCTCTCTCCCCTCATGGGGAGAGAGTGGGAGAGAGGGGTGGTACAGCTTGGGACCACATACAGCGAAGCTGTCGGTTTGTTCCAGCGCGGCAGCGTTTGATACCCTTGCCCTCTCCCCCGGCCCCTCTCCCGCGCAGCGGGAGAGGGGGGCAATCCGTCCGCAACCCGCCGATCCCCCCCAAGGTCCAGCACAAGCCGTATTCCCAGCGTTCTTCGCCTGCCCTTCCGGCGGAATCGGCACCGTCCACGTCATGGTCGGCCTGCCATCCTCGAACATGATCAGTTCACCGGGCGCAAACTGGGTCCACGTTTCGTTGTCCGTCAGCGGCGCAGTGGCGATTACTGCCACACGGTCGTCGGGCGTGGTGACCTGTGCGAAATCGATCGACAGGTCCGCATCAATCAGGTGCGCCTTCGAGAAGGGCCACTGCCGCACGATGTAGTACAGCCGCGTGGAGCAGTGCGCAAACAGTGCCTGCCCGTTGCAGAGCAGGAAATTGAACACCCCGTGCAGCGTGATGTCGCGCGTGATGTCGGCCAGAGCGTGGCCGAGTTCATTGAGCGGCGGCTGCGAGCCCGGAAAGCGCTTGCGCAGGCCCTGCATCAGCGTGCAGAACGCAAGTTCGCTGTCGGTATCGCCCACCGGCTGGTAGACGCCGGACAGGAACGGCGTGAACCCGTGCAAGTCTCCGTTGTGGGCGAAGATCCAGTGCCGGCCCCAGAGCTCCCGCATGAACGGATGGCAGTTCTCCAGCAGGACCGTGCCTTGCGTGGCCTTGCGGATATGCGAGATGACGTTCTTCGACTTGATCGGGTAGCGCTTGATCAGGTCCGCCACCGGTGAGGTGCCGGCGGACTGGTTGTCGATGAACAGCCGGCAGGCCTTGTCCTCGAAGAACGCCACGCCGAATCCGTCGGCGTGATGGTCCGTCAAGCCGCCGCGGGCGGCGAAGCCGGTGAAGGAAAACGTCACGTCGGTAGGCGTGGCGCAGTTCATGCCTAGAAGCTGGCACATGGCAAGGGCACCGTGCGGCAGGGGGCTGCCGCTTTGCAATAGAATGCAAGCATTATCCTGCGCGTGCCGGGCGCTGCCAAGCGCGGCGGCCGCATGCGCCTTCCCCCGCAGTCATCCCTCCTTCCCAGCCATGAGTCAATACAAGATCGCTGTCATTCCCGGAGACGGAATTGGAACGGAAGTGATGCCCGAAGGCATCCGCGTGATGGACGCCGCCGCGCGCCGCTTCGGCATCGACTTCCAGTGGGACCACTTCGACTTTTCCAGCTACGAATACTACGAGCGCCACGGCAAGATGCTGCCGGACGACTGGTTCGACACGCTGGTCAAGTACGACGCGATCTACTTCGGCGCGGTGGGCTGGCCGGCGAAGATCCCCGATCACGTGTCGCTGTGGGGCTCGCTGCTGCAGTTCCGGCGCTCGTTCGACCAGTACGTGAACCTGCGCCCGGTCCGGCTGATGCCGGGCATCAAGAGCCCGCTGGCCGGCCGCAAGCCCGGCGACATCGATTTCTACGTGGTGCGCGAGAACACCGAGGGCGAGTATTCGAGCATCGGTGGCCGGATGTACCCGGGCACCGAGCGCGAGATCGTGGTCCAGGAAACGGTGATGAGCCGCCATGGCGTCGATCGCATCCTGAAGTTCGCGTTCGAGCTGGCGAAGAAACGCCCGAAGCAGCACCTGACTTCGGCCACCAAGTCCAATGGGATCTCGATCACCATGCCGTACTGGGACGAACGCGTGGAGGCGATGGCCGCCCACTATCCCGGGCTGAAGGTGGACAAGTACCACATCGACATCCTTACCGCGCACTTCGTGCAGCACCCGGACTGGTTCGATGTGGTGGTGGCCAGCAACCTGTTCGGCGACATCCTGTCCGACCTCGGCCCGGCCTGCACGGGCACGATCGGCGTGGCGCCGTCGGGCAACATCAACCCTGACCGTGTCTACCCGAGCCTGTTCGAGCCCGTGCACGGCTCCGCGCCCGACATCGCGGGCAAGGGCATCGCCAACCCCATTGGCCAGATCTGGTGCGGCGCAATGATGCTCGAACACCTGGGACATGCCGAGGCCGGCGCAGCGGTGCTGGAGACCATCGAAAAGGTGCTGGCGGCGGGACCGGGCCATGTGCCGCTGACGCGCGATATCGGCGGCACCGCTTCCACGGCCGATCTCGGACAGGCCATTGCGGAGGCGCTGTGAAAACTCCAATCGATCCCCGTACATTGCTGCTCGACAGCTTCCGTGCCGCCGTGGCGGCGGCCGACCCGCTCGAGATCGTGGCCGCCCACCTGCCCCCGCCCCATGCCGACGGCCGCACCGTGGTGGTGGGTGCCGGCAAGGCTGCGGCGTCCATGGCATTGGCCGTCGAGCGTGCCTACAAGGACAAGGCTGCGCTGGAAGGCATCGTCGTCACGCGCTACGCGCACGGCCTGCCGACCGAGCATATCCGCGTGATCGAAGCGGGCCATCCGGTGCCTGACGAGGCAGGCGAACAGGCCGCCGCGGACATCCTGGCGCGCGTGCAGTCGCTGGGGCCCGAGGATCGGCTGATCGTGCTGGTGTCGGGCGGCGGGTCGAGCCTGCTGTCCTTGCCGGCCGATGGCATCCCGATGGCCGATCTCAAGGCCACCACGCGTGAATTGCTGCGCTGCGGGGCGCCGATCACCGACATGAACATCGTGCGCAAGCACACTTCGCGCATCCAGGGCGGACGCCTGGCGCAGGCCAGCCGTGCGCCGGTGACCACGCTGATCGTCTCCGACGTCGCCGGTGACGACCCGAGTGCGATTGCATCGGGCCCGACCGTGGCGGACCCGAGCACCTATGCCGATGCGCTCGCCATTCTCAAACGCTATGGCGCCACGGTCCCGGCAACCGTGCAGGCGCACCTGGAGCGCGGTGCGCGCGGCGAGATCGACGAGACCCCGAAGCCCGGCGATCCGCTGTTCATGCGCGTGGACAATCGCATGATCGCCACGGCACACGACAGCCTGGAGGCGGCGGCCGCCGTGTTCCGCCGCGAGGGCATCGAAGCTGTCGTGCTTGGCGATACCGTGACCGGGGAGGCGCAGGAGGTGGCGCGCGTCTACGCGGCACTGGTGCGCGAGATTCGGGCGTACAATGCGCCGTTCTCCGCGCCGGTGGCGCTGATCTCGGGCGGTGAATGCACGGTCACATTGCCGAGTGGCGCGTCGGAGGCGGCACGCGGCGGACGTTGTTCTGAATTCCTGCTGTCCCTGGCGATCGAAATGGGTGGAGCACCAAATGTCCACGCGATCGCGGCCGATACCGATGGCATCGACGGGTCCGAGGACAATGCCGGTGCGCTGCTGGGCCCCGATTCGCTTGCGCGGGCGGAAAATGTCGGTGTTTCGGCCCGGCAGAAGCTCGATGCACACGATGCGTGGGGCTTCTTCGATGCGGTTGGCGACCTCGTTGTGACCGGCCCGACGCGCACCAATGTGAACGACTATCGCGCCATCCTGATTCTCTAGTTTCCCCAGTTTCTCTCGTTTTCGCTCGTCCCCCATGACCCAGAAGCTCACGATCACCCGCCCGGACGACTGGCACCTGCACCTGCGCGACGGCGCGGCGCTTGCGGCCGTACTGCCCGATACGGCGCGCCAGTTTGCGCGCGCCATCATCATGCCGAACCTGAAGCCGCCCGTGACCACGGTGGAGCAGGCCAGCGCCTACCGCGCCCGCATCATGGCCGCGCTGCCGACAGGCATGGCGTTCGAGCCGCTGATGACGCTGTACCTGACCGACAACACGCCGCCCGAGGAGATCGTCGCAGCCCGTGCCAGCGGTTTCGTCCACGCCGTCAAGCTGTATCCGGCTGGCGCCACGACCAACAGCGACGCCGGCGTGACCGATATTCGCCGCTGCGCCGCCACGCTCGAAGCGATGCAGCGCGAAGGCGTGCCGCTGCTGGTGCACGGTGAAGTGACCGATGGCGACATCGATATCTTCGACCGCGAGGCCGTGTTTATCGACCGCGTGATGAAGCCGCTGCGCCGCGACTTCCCCGAACTCAAGGTGGTGTTCGAGCACATCACCACCCGCGATGCGGCCCAGTACGTGGCCGAGGCCGAAGGCCCGGTCGGCGCCACGATCACCGCGCACCACCTGCTGTACAACCGTAACGCGATCTTTACCGGCGGCATCCGTCCGCACTACTACTGCCTGCCGGTGCTCAAGCGCGAGATCCACCGCGAGGCGCTGGTCAAGGCTGCAACGTCGGGCAGCCCACGTTTCTTCCTCGGCACCGACAGCGCGCCACATGCGCGCGGCCTCAAGGAGCACGCCTGCGGTTGCGCCGGCTGCTATACCGCGCTGCATGCGATGGAGCTGTACGCCGAAGCGTTCGACGCGGCCGGCGCACTGGACAAGCTCGAGGCATTCGCCAGCTTCAACGGCCCGGCGTTCTACGGCCTGCCGCGCAACAGCGGCACGCTGACGCTGACCCGCGAAGACTGGGAACTGCCCGCCGAGCTGCCGTACGGCGACACCACGCTGGTGCCGCTGCGTGCCGGCGAGACGCTGCGCTGGCGCGCGAGCTGATCCGGTTGCTGTCGGCGATCGACTGGACGCGGCCGTGGTTCCGGCCGTTCGCCGCGTCCGCCTCCCGCCTTCGTGGCACCGATTTACGGGAGGCGCTCAACGCAGCGGCTTCGGGCAGCCTCAATGCCCAAGGTTTGCCGCTGCGTTTTGTGCCGCAGGGCGATCTGCCCGAAGGCGTCGCCTACGAATCCCACATTTTCGCCACCGGCCAGGTGCCAACGCGCGACAACCTGCACGACGCGTTCAAC
>JAFAJB010000119.1 GCA_019236395.1 Cupriavidus sp. | reverse complement strand
TTCGACGGTAGCCCACCGGCCGGACATCCGCCTGCCTCGTTTGAGGGTAGGCTGCGTGCCAATGCCGTCGGCGAAGGTCGCGGGATGCCCGTGGTGTCCGCTTCCAGCTGCGCCGAAAATCGGCCTCGGGGAAACGGTTTGCGGAGTGTAAATGCACAAAAGGTGCACGCCGCCATACCACGGGGTAAAGTATGTAACGTTTTGTTAAGCCATTTTGAGCGAAAGCGATAATCGCTAAGATACCGCCATGGAAAATACCAGCCACAAGATTCTCGTCGTGGACGACGACCCGCGCCTGCGCGACCTGCTGCGCCGCTATCTCGGCGAGCAGGGCTTCACGGTCCTCGTGGCGGAGAACGCCACCGCCATGAACAAGCTCTGGCTGCGCGAGCGTTTCGACCTGCTGGTGCTGGACCTGATGATGCCGGGCGAAGACGGCCTTTCGATCTGCCGTCGCCTGCGCGGGGCCAACGACCAGACGCCGATCATCATGCTCACCGCCAAGGGTGAGGATGTGGACCGCATCGTCGGCCTGGAGATGGGTGCCGACGACTACCTGCCCAAGCCTTTCAACCCGCGCGAACTGATCGCGCGGATTCACGCCGTGCTGCGCCGCAAGGGCCCTGCCGAAGTGCCGGGCGCCCCGTCGGAAACACCGGAAACGTTCGCGTTCGGCGATTTCGTGCTGAACCTGGCCACCCGTACGCTGACCAAGAACGACGAGGAAATCACGCTCACCACGGGTGAATTCTCGGTACTCAAGGTCTTTGCGCGCCATCCGCGCCAGCCGCTGTCGCGCGAAAAGCTCATGGAAATGGCACGCGGCCGCGAGTACGAGGTATTCGACCGCAGCCTGGACGTGCAGATCTCGCGCCTGCGCAAGCTGATCGAGCCCGATCCGGGCAACCCTCGCTTCATCCAGACGGTCTGGGGCCTGGGTTATGTCTTCATCCCCGATGGCGTGAAGTAACTCCGGTCGGCACAGCAGCATCGTGGCGACCGCACTCGGCCGTACCGCAACGCGGTTTTTCGGTTCGCTTTTCTGGCGAACCTTCATGCTGATCGCCCTGTTGCTGGCGATCTCGCTGGGCATCTGGTTCCAGAGCTACCGGCTCTTCGAACGCGCGCCGCGCGCCCAGCAGATCGCCATGCAGGTCGTCAGCGTGGTCAAGCTCACCCGCGCGGCCCTGCTCTATTCCGATCCGGCCCGCCGGCGGTTCCTGCTGCTCGACCTCGTCCAGAACGAGGGCATCAAGGTTTATCCGCGCGAGAAGGACGACGATTTCGCCGCGCCAACCGCCAACCCGTTCCTGACACAGCTGGTCCAGCAGGAAATCCGCAGCCGGCTGGGCGAAGACACGGTGATCGCCACCACCGTCAACGACATTCCCGGCGTGTGGGTCAGCTTCGAGATCGAAGGCGACGACTACTGGGTGGCCATCAGCCCCGAGCGATTCGAACGCGTGCCCGGCATCCAGTGGCTCTGGTGGAGTATTGCCGCGCTACTGCTGTCGATCATCGGCGCGGCATTCATCACCGCGCGCGTCAACTATCCGCTCAAGCGGCTGGCCAATGCCGCACGGCAGATCGGTACCGGTGGTGATCCGCCGCCGTTGCGCGAACAGGGCGCCAGCGAAGTGGCGCAGGCCAATCGCAGCTTCAACCAGATGGTGCGCGACCTGCGCCAGCTCGACGACGATCGCGTGGTCATGCTCGCCGGCATCTCGCATGACCTGCGCACGCCGCTCACTCGCCTGCGGCTTGAAACCGAGATGTCCCCGGTTGACAGCACCACGCGCGACGCCATGATCACCGACATCGAGCAGATGGACGCGATCATCGGCCAGTTCCTGAATTACGCGCGCCCCGGGCAGGAAGTGGTGGAACCGGTGGACCTGTCGGCGCTCGTGCAGGAGTCCGTCGGCGTCTACGCGGCACATGACGACGTGCGCGTGCACGTGCGATCGAACGGCCCGGTGATGGCCGTGGCCAACCGCATGGAAATTCAGCGCATTCTGGATAACCTTGTCGAAAACGCGCGGCGCTATGCCAAGGACGAGGAAACCGGCATGGCCGACGTGGAGATCTCCACGCGCGTGGAAGACAAGGAGGCCGTGCTCACCGTGGCCGACAATGGCACGGGCGTGCCGAACGAGGAGCTGTCGCTGCTGACGCGGCCGTTCTATCGACTGGACGTCGCGCGCAGCGAGGCCAAGGGTGCCGGGCTGGGCATGTCCATCGTCAATCGCATCCTTCAGCGCAACGGCGGCCGGCTCGTCCTGGCCAACCGCCCTCCCCCCAAGACCGGCCTGGTTGTCACCGCCTTCTTCAGGCGGGCCTGAGGCGCCCATTGAGCGCCCCTTGAGCTCCGCTTGAGCCCCCCCCTGGGCGCCCGCTCAATGAAACCTGCGGCGAAAGTCTCCGATACGCCGCATTGACAGGTTTTCGACAGGATTTGATAGGGTTTTGAAAGGTCCTTGACAGGGATTTGACAGCGATTCGGCGCACACTTCCGCCCATTGACAGGTCCGATGCATACCGTTGCATCCCCAGCCAGGGCGCCACCTGCCGCAGTCCCCAACCGCCCTGGCTGATCACACCGAAAAACATGCCGCCGGCCACACCGGAGGCAATCGAGAGACAGCCATCCATGTCCAGCACCACCCACTCACAGCACGGGTTCCGGACCGTGTTCCGCGTCGTCAGCGGCAACTTCCTGGAAATGTATGACTTCATGGTGTACGGCTTCTACGCCGCCGCCATCGCGCATGCATTCTTCCCGTCGGACAATGAATTCGCGTCGCTGATGCTTTCGCTGGCCACGTTTGGCGCCGGCTTCCTGATGCGGCCGCTTGGCGCGATCGTGCTCGGCGCGTACATCGACCACCATGGCCGCCGCAAGGGCCTGATCGTGACGCTGCTGCTGATGGCGCTTGGTACGCTGCTGATCGCGCTGGTGCCCGGTTACGCCTCGATCGGCGTGGCCGCTCCGCTGCTGGTGCTGTTCGGGCGCCTGCTGCAGGGCTTCTCGGCCGGCGTGGAACTCGGTGGCGTCTCGGTCTACCTGTCCGAGATCGCCAAGCCCGGCAAGAAAGGCTTCTACGTGGCGTGGCAATCGGCCAGCCAGCAAGTAGCCGTGATCTTCGCGGGCCTGCTCGGCGTGATCCTGCACGCGACGCTGGCGCCGGCGCAGATGGATAGCTGGGGCTGGCGCGTGCCGTTCCTGATCGGCTGCCTGATCGTACCGTTCCTGTTCCTGATCCGCCGTTCGCTCGAGGAAACCGAGGAATTCCGTACGCGCAAGCATCGCCCGACCATCAACGAGATCTACCGTTCGATGCTGGACAACTGGCGCATCATCGTCGCCGGCTGCATGATGGTGGTGATGACCACGGTGTCGTTCTACATGATCACCGCCTACACGCCGACCTTCGGCAAGACCGTGCTCAAGCTCGATGACGTGGACAACCTGATCGTCACGATGTGCGTGGGCCTGTCGAACTTCATCTGGCTGCCGCTGATGGGCGCCGTCTCCGACCGCATTGGCCGCAAGCCGCTGCTGGTGTTCTTCACGGTGGCCACGCTGCTGACCGCGTACCCGGCCGTATCGTGGCTGGTGGCCGCGCCGTCGTTCGAGCGTCTGCTGATGGTGGAGCTGTGGCTGTCCTTCCTGTACGGCAGCTATAACGGCGCGATGGTCGTCACGCTGACCGAAGTCATGCCGCCCGCCGTGCGTACTGCCGGGTTCTCGCTGGCCTACAGCCTGGCCACGGCACTGTTCGGCGGCTTCACGCCGGCGATCTCGACCTACCTGATCCATGCCACCGGCAACAAGGCGGCACCGGGTCTGTGGCTGATGTTTGCCGCCGTATGCGGCCTGGTGGCCACGCTGATCATCTTCCGCACGCGCCGCGAGCAGTCCGCGCTCAGCGCCGCCTGATTCCGCACCCGGCTGGTCTTGTACGCCGCCTTCATGCCCTGCTGCCTTGCGTAGCAGGCGCATATGAAGGCGGCGTGACCGCTTTCAGATTCCTCTGAAATCTTCCGTCTCGCGTCGCCATCGGCGGCCGCGCATGGCATACTCCCCCGCTGCTTTGTACCTCCCGCCAAAGGCGACACCTATCGGCCCGTTTGAGAATATCAATTGGCCGCAGCGCTTCTGACGACTCATAATCGCTGCTTTGTTGCATTTGTGTCGGGCGCGTTCCATTTCAACCGGAAATCCGCCGTGCACGATGCATGCCTCACTCTGTTCAACCGTACAGGAGAAGTGTCCATGAAGACCGTTGGTGACAAGCTCGAAGCCTTCCACATCGTTGGCGTCAAGCCGGGTTTCAACAACCACGAAGAGAACGGCCAGTCGGCTTTTGAAGACATCACCGAGAAGTCGTTCGAAGGCAAGTGGAAGGTCATCTACTTCTACCCGAAGGACTTCACCTTCGTGTGCCCGACCGAGATCGTGGCCTTCGCCAAGCTGAACGGCGACTTCGCCGATCGTGACGCGATCGTGCTGGGCGGCTCGACCGACAACGAATTCGTGAAGCTGGCATGGCGCCGCGAACACAAGGATCTGAACAAGCTGAACCAATGGCAATTCGCCGACGTGACCGGTTCGCTGATGGATCAACTGGGCGTGCGTGACAAGGCCGCTGGCGTTGCCCTGCGCGCCACGTTCATCGTCGATCCGGACAACACGATCCAGCACGTGTCGGTGAACAACCTGAACGTCGGTCGTAACCCGGAAGAAGTCCTGCGTATCCTGGACGGTCTGCAAACGGACGAACTGTGCCCGTGCAACCGTGCTGTTGGCGGCGCCACGCTGTAATTGGCCCTGCCCGCCAGAACGCCTCAAGCGATCCGGCGCCACGTGGAAGAGCCAGACGCTCTTCCACGTCGAAACCCGCTACATGCGGGTTTTTTGAGCCCTGCCCGATAGGAGAAATGAATGGAATTCCTCAGCACGATTAAGAATCTCATCCCTGACTACGCCAAGGACATCCGCCTGAACGTGGACGGCACGATCGCGCGGTCGTCGCTGGAAGGCAATGACGCCGTCGGGGTGGCACTGGCCGCAGCCTTCGCCGCCAAGAGCAAGATAATCGTCGATGTCATTCGCAATGCGAACGTGCTGTCGCCCGAGGAAGTGAACGCCGCGCTGACGGCCGCCGCACTGATGGGCATGAACAACCTCTGGTATCCGTACGTCGAGATGGCCGAGGACCCGGACTTGGCCAGCCAGCCCGCGGGGCTGCGCATGAACGCGTATGCCACACATGGCGGCGTGGACAAGCGCCGGTTCGAGATGTACGCGCTGGCCGCATCGATCATCGGCAAGTGCCACTTCTGCGTGAAGTCGCACTATGAACTGCTGAAGACCGAGCAAGGCATGAGCGCGCAGCAGCTGCGTGACGTGGGCCGCATTGCAGCCGTGATCGGCGCCGCAGCAAATGTGATCGCCGCAGAATAAGAGAAGTACGAGACTGAACATGCCGGCCGCCCCTTCCGGGTCGCCGGCACGCGCCTGGTACGCAGGCCAACGCACACGGCTTTCAAGCGGGGATTCATACCGATGCATTTGTGCATCGGACGGCCTACAATCCACTTCAAGGTCACGTAACTTTTCCCGCTGCCATGAGCTCCTTGCCTTCGCATACTTCGCCCCGCTTCCGCTTTCGCCTGGCGGCGGCCTACGACTGGGGCGATATCGCAGCCGTCACACAGCAGGCCTACGGGCAATATGAGCTCGAAATCATGGAAGACTGTCGCGCGTCGTTCCAGCGTGGCATGCAGTCCGTGCTGGCCGCCAAGGACAATCCCGATATGGAATGGTGGGTCGCGGAAACCGATCACGGCATCAGCGGTGCCGTTCTGTTCTGCCATCCCGGCGCAACCGTCCCGGCGCTCGACGGAAGCACAGTAGTGCTGACACAGCCCGAAGCGCGGCTGCTGTCGGTCAGCCCGCAAGCGCGCGGGCTTGGCCTCGGTCATCGGCTGATGCAGATCTGCATTCAGCGTGCGCGCGATATCGGGTCGAAATCACTGGTCTGCCGCACCATGCCGGAGATGGATTCGGCCAACAAGCTCTGCCAGCAGATGGGCTTCGGAAAACGCACGGAAGCCGGCGCACGGCATGGCTCCATGGCACGGCTGATCGACTACGTCTATCCCGTCACTGCTGAAGAGGCACCCACGCCGGCCGCGCCACCGGCCTGAACGACCGCTGGCGGGGCCAGCAACGGCCTTTCAGTCCTGCGCGTCGCCGCTGCGGCGGTAGATCAGCACCGCCGCCTGCGCAACGATTCCCTCTTCGCGCCCCTCGAAACCAAGTTTCTCGTTGGTCTTGGCCTTCACGTTGCAGCGCGTGACGGGCAGGCCGAGGTCTTCCGCCAGATTGGCGACCATGCCGCCGATATGCGGTGCGAGCTTGGGCTTCTGCGCGATCACGGTAGCGTCTACATTGCCGATCTCGTACCCGGCCTCGCGTACGCGGCGCGCGGCTTCACGCAACAGCACGCGGCTGTCTGCGCCGGAGAACTTCGGGTCCGTATCGGGAAAGTGGCGGCCGATATCGCCCAGCGCCGCGGCACCGAACAGTGCGTCCGTCACGGCGTGCAGTAGCGCGTCGGCATCGGAATGGCCGAGCAGCCCGCGATCATGCGGAATGTCCACGCCGCCGAGGATCAGCTTGCGGCCCGGTACCAGGGCGTGCACGTCATAGCCCTGGCCAATGCGGATATCGAACGGATTCAATGCGGCTCCTTGTCTGGATGGATCACGTGTTGGGTGGGACAGCGCCGGAACGCAACAGGACGTCCGCCAATGCGAAGTCCTCGGGATACGTCACCTTGAAATTGCGCAGCGAACCGTTGACCAGGCGCGGATGCAGGCCCAGTCGCTCGATCGCGCTCGCTTCGTCGGTCACCACGGCGCCGGCGGCCAGTGCGTCCTCGAGTGCCTGCCGCAGTACGCCAATGCGGAACATCTGAGGCGTCTGCGCCTGCCACAGCCCCTCGCGCGACACCGTCGCCCCGATTCGGGCCGAGCCATCGGCGCGCTTGAGCGTGTCGGGCACCGGCACGGCGAGTATGCCGCCGATCGGCTCGCTGGCGGCATCGTCGGATTCTACGGCGCGTACGAGCGCATCGATCATGGCCGGGGTCAGCCCCGGGCGCGCGGCGTCATGCACGAGCACCCAGTCGGAATCGACCGCACCCATGTGCTCCAGATGATGCAAGCCCGCGAGCACCGAAGCGTGGCGGGAATCCCCGCCGACGAACGCGGTATCGAAGCGCAGCCCGGCAAATGCGGCGCCACCGAAGCGGGACTCCAGCGGCATGTCGTCAGGCGCGAGAATCAGCGCCGTGGCGCTGATGGCTTCGCACGCGGAGAAAGCGGCCAGTGCATACCAGATCATCGGCCGCCCGGCCACGGTCTGGTATTGCTTCTGGATGGCGCCGCCGGCACGGCTGCCGGTACCGGCACAGGGGATCAGGGCAAATCGGCGATCGGACACAAGTTTGCGGCGTTTGGAGTATTGGAAACCGGCCAGCAGGCCAGCCGGTGCGCATTCTATAATACGGCCCTTGCCCGCCGCCACGTGAACCTCGCTCCCGTGGCGGACGTGACTGTGCCCCCCGCCCGTGACTTGCCTCTACAAGTGCCGGCGGGGTGCTGTCGTTTCAAGCGTCTCTGCTGCCAATGCCTGACAACCAAGCCGCCTTTCCATTCGCCCCTCTGCCGCTGATCAAACCGGGCCTGCGCCACACCGTGACCGGCCTGGCCGGTTCCGCCGACGCGCTCGTGGTCGCCGCCTATGTGCGCCAACATCGTGGCAGCGTGCCGATGGTGGCCGTGGTCTGCGCCAATGCCGTCGATGCGCAGCGGCTGGCCGAAGAGATTCCATGGTTCGCCCCCGAGCTGCGTGTGCGCCTGCTGCCGGACTGGGAAACGCTGCCATACGACAGTTTCTCGCCGCACCAGGACCTGGTCTCCGAACGTCTGGCCACGCTGCACGACATCCAGGGCGGCCAGTGCGATGTGATGCTCGTGCCGGCCTCTACCGCGCTTTACCGCCTGGCGCCGCCTTCGTTCCTGGCGGCCTATACGTTCTTCTTCAAGCAGGGGGCCCGGCTCGACGAAGCCGCATTGAAGGCGCAATTCACGCTGGCCGGCTACGAGCACGTCAGCGCCGTGATGCGGCCCGGCGAATACAGCGTGCGGGGTGGCCTGATCGACCTCTATCCGATGGGTTCGGCGCTGCCGTACCGGATCGACCTGTTCGGCGACGAGATCGAGACGATCCGCGCGTTTGACCCGGACTCGCAACGCAGCCTGTATCCGGTCAAGGAGGTCCGCCTGCTGCCCGGCCGCGAATTCCCGCTCGATGAAACGGCGCGCACCGCATTCCGTGGCCGCTGGCGCGAAGTGTTCGAAGGCGACCCAACCAAGTCGCCGATCTACAAGGACATCGGCAACGGCGTGCCGTCGGCCGGTATCGAGTACTACCTGCCGCTGTTCTTCGAGCAGAGCGCCACGCTGTTCGACTATCTGCCCGAAGGCACCCAGGTCGCTTTTGCAGGCAATGTCGACGAAGCCATTCGCCGCTTCTGGGCCGACACCACCCAGCGCTACAACTTCATGCGGCATGACCGGGAGCGGCCGCTGCTGCCTCCGGCGGACCTGTTCCTGTCCGAAGAACAGTTCTTCGTCGGCGCCAAGCCACTGGCACGGCTGACACTGCAACGCGAGGCCGGCCCGGCTGACGCACCCGCCTTCGCCGCGCACCTGCCGGACGTGTCCGTCAATCGCCGTGCCGAGGACCCGCTCGTCAACCTGGAGTCCCTGCTGCTCAACAAGGCCACGCGCGTGCTGATGTGCGCGGACTCGGCGGGCCGCCGCGAAACGCTGCTGCAGCTATTCGCCGAAAGCGGCCTGCGCCCGATGGTCGTTGACGACTTCGCGGCGTTCCTGGCTGGCGATTCGCATTTCTCGATCGTGGTGGCCCCGCTGCAGAGCGGCTTCGCGCTGCCGGCGGCGCAGGCGGCCTTCGTGACCGAGGCCGAACTCTACGCGGGCACCACGCGCCGCGCGGGGCGACGCAAGCAGGAACAGGCCAGCACCGTCGACGCCATGGTGCGCGATCTGGCCGAGCTCAAGATCGGCGACCCGGTGGTGCACAGCGAACACGGCATTGGCCGCTACCAGGGCCTGGTCACGCTGGACATGGGCCAGGGCGATGAAGAGTTCCTGCACCTCGATTACGACCGCGGCAGCAAGCTCTACGTGCCCGTGCATCAGCTTCACGTGATCTCGCGCTATTCGGGCGCAGATCCCGAGACCGCGCCGCTGCATTCGCTCGGCACGGGGCAGTGGGACAAGGCCAAACGCCGCGCCGCGCAGCAGATTCGCGATACGGCGGCGGAGTTGCTAAACCTGTACGCCCGCCGCGCGTTGCGCGAGGGCTTCGCGTTCCCGCTGCAGCCCAAGGACTACGAGGCGTTTGCCGAAAGCTTCGGCTTCGAGGAGACGCCCGACCAGGCGGCAGCCATCGCCGCAGTGATCGCCGACATGACATCGGGCAAGCCGATGGATCGCCTGGTCTGCGGCGACGTCGGCTTCGGCAAGACCGAGGTCGCGCTGCGCGCGGCGTTCGTGGCGGTGCTCGGGGGCAAGCAGGTGGCGATGCTCGCGCCGACCACGCTGCTGGCCGAGCAGCATTTCCAGACGCTCTCCGACCGCTTTGCCGAATGGCCGGTGCGCATCGTCGAGTTGTCGCGCTTCAAGACGAAGAAGGAAGTCGACGCGGCGATCAAGCAGATCAACGAAGGCACCGTCGATATCGTGATCGGCACCCACAAGCTGCTGTCCGACGAGGTGAAGTTCCAGCGCCTGGGACTGGTCATCATCGACGAGGAACACCGCTTTGGCGTGCGCCAGAAGGAAGCATTGAAGACGCTGCGTGCCGAGGTGGACGTGCTGACGCTCACCGCGACCCCGATCCCGCGTACGCTCGGCATGGCGCTGGAGGGCCTGCGCGATTTCTCGGTCATCGCCACGGCGCCGCAGAAGCGGCTGGCAATCAAGACCTTCGTGCGGCGCGAGGAAGACGGCGTCATTCGCGAAGCGATCCTGCGCGAGCTCAAGCGCGGCGGCCAGGTCTACTTCCTGCACAACGAAGTGGAGACGATCGAGAACAAGCGCGCCAAGCTGGCCGAACTGGTGCCCGAGGCCCGCATCGCCGTGGCGCACGGCCAGATGCACGAGCGGGAACTGGAGCGCGTGATGCGCGACTTCGTTGCCCGCCGCGACAACATCCTGCTTTGCACGACGATCATCGAAACCGGCATCGACGTCCCCACGGCCAACACGATCCTGATCCATCGATCCGACAAGTTCGGCCTGGCGCAGCTTCACCAGCTGCGCGGCCGCGTGGGTCGATCGCACCACCAGGCGTATGCATACATGCTCGTGCATGACGTCGAAGGCCTGACAAAGCAGGCACAGCGCCGGCTCGAAGCGATCCAGCAGATGGAAGAGCTCGGCTCGGGCTTCTACCTGGCGATGCACGACCTCGAGATTCGTGGCGCGGGCGAGGTGCTTGGCGACAAGCAGTCCGGCGAGATCCACGAGATCGGGTTCCAGCTCTACACGGACATGCTCAATGCCGCCGTGAAATCGCTGAAGGCCGGCAAGGAGCCCGACCTGATGGCACCGCTGGCCGCCACCACGGAGATCAACCTGGGCACGCCTGCCCTGCTGCCGAACGACTACTGCGCCGACGTCCACGAGCGTCTGTCGCTCTACAAGCGCCTGGCCAACTGCGAAACGGGCGAGCGCGTGGACGATATCCAGGAGGAACTGATCGACCGCTTCGGCCGTCTGCCCGATCAAGCACAGGCACTGATCGAGACGCATCGGCTACGCATTGCCGCGGCGCCGCTTGGCGTGCGGAAAATCGACGCGGGCGAGGCCACCGTCAGCATGCAGTTCGTGCCAAACCCGCCGATCGACGCGATCCGCATCATCGACCTCGTGCAGAAGAACCGCCATATCAAGCTGGCTGGCCAGGACAAGCTGCGCATCGAGGCCAAGATGCCCGACGTGGCCGCGCGTGCCCAGACCATCAAGCACACGCTGCGGCAGTTGGCCTGACGCTGCGGCGGGTGTACGATCGGACCCCTGATGAACCCTTGGTTTTTACGCCCCATGCACGCCCAAGCCGACACCCGATCCCCCGCCGCAGATACGCCAAGGCGTGGCAGTGCGCTCGAATGGACCGAGCGCCTTGTATCGTTCGATACCACGTCGCGCCATTCGAATCTGGGCCTGATCGAGTCCGTACGCGACCATTTCCTTGCCAAGGGTCTGCGTCCGCATCTGAGCTACAACCCGCAGGGCGACAAGGCCAACCTGTTCGTGACGATTCCCGCGGCCAATGGCGCCACCGATGGCGGCATCGTGCTGTCCGGTCACACGGACGTGGTGCCCGTCGATGGTCAGAGCTGGACCACCGATCCATTCAAGCCCGTGGTGCGTGACGGCAAGCTCTACGGTCGTGGCACCTGCGACATGAAAGGCTTCATCGGCACGAGCATGGCGCTGCTGCCGACCATTCTGGACGCGAAGCTGCGCGAGCCCGTGCACTATGCGCTGTCATTCGACGAGGAGATCGGCTGCATGGGCGCGCCGTATCTGCTGGCCGAGCTGCGCGACCGTGGCGTGCGGCCGGCGGGCTGCATCGTCGGCGAGCCGACCAGC
>JAFAJB010000111.1 GCA_019236395.1 Cupriavidus sp. | reverse complement strand
TGCGCGGCATTGCGGTGCCGGCTTCGGACATCGGCGAGACACAGCTCGATGCCTGGCACGAGGCCGGCGTGCGAGGTGTGCGCTTCAACCTCTACCGGATGGACGGGCACGCCGTGTATCGCAACGGCGTGGGCATCGATGTGCTGGAAGCGCTGGCGCCACGTCTGAAGGCACGCGGCTGGCATGCCCAGATCTGGATCCACGCCCCCGACCTGGTGGAACTCGGGCCGCGCCTGACGGCCCTTGGGCTGCCGCTGGTGATCGACCACATGGGCCGCATGTCGACCGCGCGTGGCGTGCAGGACCCCGGATTCCAGGCCCTTTGCGCGTTGCTGGCCGAAGGCGTGGCCTGGACCAAGATCTCCGGCGCCGATCGCCTTCAGCCTGCCGGCGCGCCGTATCTCGACGTCGATCCATTCGCCGCCGCCTTGCTGGCTGCGAATCCGGAGCAGGTGGTGTGGGGCTCCGATTGGCCGCACATCAATTACTTCGACGCGGCGCAGATGCCCGACGACGGCGTGCTGTTCAACCTGCTGGTGCGCTGGCTGCCCGATCAGGCCAGCCGTGAGCGCGTGCTGGTCGCGAACCCCGCCAGGCTGTACGACTTCGGACCGGCGTAGAGCCGTGCCGACGATCGGAAAGAACACATAAGACACATAAGACACATAAAAAGGGAGACAACCCATGCATCGATTCACCCCCGTTCGATGGCTGGCAAGCATGCTGGCCGCAGCAGGCATCGCACTCGCACTCGCACCGCAGGTGCAGGCGCAGAGTAATGAGTATCCGGCGGCCAAGCCCGTGCGCGTCGTGGTGGCGTTCACCGCCGGCGGCACCACGGACATGCTCGCCCGCAGCGTGAGCCAGCAACTGGCCCAGCGCTTCAAGCAATCGTTCGTGGTGGACAACCGGCCCGGCGCGGGCGGCAACATCGGCACAGAATTCGTGGTGCGGTCGCCGGCCGACGGGTACACGCTGCTGGTCAACTCGGTGGGGCCGATCTCGATCAATCAGACACTCTACAAGCGCCTGAACTACGATCCGCTGACCGATCTGGTGCCCGTGGTGCAGATTGCGGACGTGCCGAACGTGCTGGTGGTGCATCCGTCCCTGCCGGTCAAGAATTTCGAGGAGTTTGTCGCCTACGCCAAGGCCAATCCCGGCAAGCTCAACTACAGCTCGACCGGCGTCGGAACGTCATCACATCTATCCGGGTTCATGCTTTGTGAACGCATCGGAACGCAAGCCACCCACATCCCGTACAAGGGCGCAGACGCGCTGAACGACCTGCTGTCTGGCCGCATCCAGTTCATGTTCGCGACGATTCCGTCCGTGATGGCCCATATCCAGGCCGGCAAACTGCGCGCGCTGGCGGTAAGCAGCGCCAAACGATCGCGTTCGCTGCCGGACGTGCCGACAGTCGCGGAGAAGGGGTTCCCGGGCTTCGAGGCGGGATCGTGGTTCGGTTTCTTTGCGCCGAAGGGCACGCCTGCCGAGGTGGTCACCCGCGTCAACCAGGCCGTCAACGACATACTGCCATCGCTCCAGGCGCAGATGATCCGCGAAGGCGCCGACCCCGTTGGCGGATCGCCGCAGCAGTTCGGCGACTTCACACGCAAGGAATACGTCAAGTGGCGTGCCGTGGTGAAGGCCTCCGGCGCTACCGTCGATTGAAGAATGGCCATGCCTCAGTCTCAATCTCAGTCCCAGCCCCAGCCCCAGCCCCAGCCATTACGCATCCTGTTGTCGGAGCCGTCGTCGCGCGAACATCGCACCGCGATCGACGAGGCCATGAACGGCTTGCCGTGGCAGCCGGTGGTAGTCCCGGAGACCGGCGATTCGCGGGGCATCGACGCCGACGTTGCATTTGTGTCGCGCGACGTGACCGGACTATCGACCAAGCACGAGATCCTGCCGCCCACGCAACGCTTTTACACGGCGATGCTCGAGGCCCCGTCGCTGCGCTGGACGCACGTCCACTCGGCCGGTGCCGACCGCGCGGTGTTCGGCCAGCTCCGGCTGCGTGGGGTCACAGTCACTACCTCATCTGGCGCCAACGCCGGCGTCGTGGCGCAAACCGCGCTTGCCGGGTTGCTGGCGCTGGCGAGGCATTTCCCGCAGTTGCTCGACGCCCAGCGTGAACAGCGCTGGGCGCCGCTGATCGGTACGGGACTGCCAAGGGACCTGCAGGGGCAGACCGCGACGATTGTCGGCTGGGGGCCGATCGGGCAGCAGATCGGCGCGGTGCTGCGGCTGTTCGGCATGTCGGTGGCGGTGGTCCGGCAACGTGCCGCGCCGGCCGGCGATGGGTTCGAGACGGTAACGTTCGACACGCTGCGCGAGGTGCTGCCTCGCACCGACTGGCTGATCCTTGCCTGTCCGCTGACGGATCGGACGCGCGGGCTGGTGGATGGTGCGGCCCTGCGTCAGTTGCCGCCGGGCGCGCGGCTGGTCAATGTGGCGCGCGGCGAAGTGGTCGACGAGCCCGCGCTGATCGAAGCGCTGCGTGCAGGACGCCTTGCCGGCGCATACCTGGACGTGTTCGCCCACGAGCCGTTACCGGCCGGATCCGCGCTCTGGTCGCTCCCCAACGTTATTGCCACGCCGCATAGCGCAGGATTCTCGGACGGCAATGCGGCGCGGGTGGTCGACATCTTCCTTGCCAATCTGCGGCGCTGGATGGCCGGACAACCGTTGCGCAACGTGGTTGGCTAGCGGCCTGGTCGCTGCAATATCTGAAAGGGCTGCGGGCCTTTGCGGAAATTTCTGCATCCCGGCCATGGCATCGGCGCGCACAATGCCGACTACCGATCTCCAGCCACTGCCTTGCCGTGACCGCTCCTGCCAACCAGCCTTTCCTGCCGCGCATCGTCGTCGCGGAAGACCATCCAGTGTGCCTGCTGGTGCTGGAAGACCAGCTCAATGGCATTGGTGGCTGCGAGGTGACCGCCTGCGAGACTGGTGTCGATGCGCTGGCCGAACTGGAGCGGGCCCCTGCGGCGATGCTGCTGACGGACATCAGCCTGCCGGGCATCGACGGGCTGGCGCTGGCCCGCGCGGTACGGGCCGGGCGCGCGGGGCAGGCCGACCCGCGGCTGCCCATTGTCGTGATTTCCGCGACCGTCGGTCCCGCAGAGAGACTCGCCTGCGACGAGGCGCGCGTCGATCTGGTGCTGACCAAGCCGGTCAGCTTCGAAAGGCTCAGGTCGGTGGTGCAGCGCTATCTCGGCAGCCCGGGATGATGCTGGTCAACCTTTCCATACGGAACTCTCGGAACCTGCTGAGCCTACATGTTCAACGCGCGCTTCTGTACCGCAAGCGCGGCCTCGCGCATGACTTCCGACAGGGACGGGTGCGGGTGGCAGATCATGCCGATGTCCTCCGACGCGGCCTTGAACTCGAGCGCCACCACGGCCTCGGCAATCAGGTCCGATGCGTTGGCGGCGATGATATGCACCCCCAGCAGCTCGTCGGTCTTTGCGTCGGCGATCATCTTGATGAAGCCGTCCGGACGGCCGATGCCGAGCGCACGTCCATTTGCCATCATCGGGAACTGCCCCGTGCGTACTTCACGGCCTTCCGCCTTCAACTGCGCCTCTGACTTGCCAACCCAGGCGATCTCGGGCTCGGTGTAGATCACCCATGGAATGCTGTTGTAGTCGATATGTGGCTTCTGCCCGTCGATCATCTCGGCCGCCATGACACCCTCGTCCTCGGCCTTGTGGGCCAGCATCGGGCCCCGCACGACATCGCCGATCGCGTAGATGCCAGGCACGGACGTGCGGCACTGGTCGTCCACGGGGATGAACCCGCGCGCATCGGCCGCCAGGCCCACGGCTTCGAGGCCGAGATTGTCCGTATTGGGCACCCGGCCGATCGACACGATCAGCCGATCGGCGGCCAGCTTCTGGTCGGCGCCGTCCTTGTCCTTGTAAGCAATGGTGACGCCTTTGGCTGTTGTGTCGATCTTGCCGATATCGACGCCAAGATGGATCGTCAGTCCCTGCTTCTTGAAGAGCTTGGCGGCTTCCCTGGCCACGGCTTCGTCAAGCGCGCCGAGGAAGCTCGGCAGCGCTTCCAGCAGCGTGACTTCGGACCCCAGCCGACGCCACACCGAGCCGAGTTCGAGGCCGATCACGCCGGCGCCGATCACCGCGAGTTTCTTCGGGACCGAATCGAACGACAACGCGCCTTCGTTATCGGAGACGATCCGGTTGTCGACGGGGACACCGGGCAGGTGACGGGCTTTGGAGCCGGTGGCAATGATGACGTTGCGTGCCGTATGCGACGCGCCATCTCCGCCGCCGTCGCCATCGCTGGCTTCCACGGTGATCACGCCATCGGCGGCCCGGCCCTTGAACTTGCCGTGACCCTTGATCCAGGTGATCTTGTTCTTGCGGAACAGGAATTCCACGCCGCCCGTGAATTTGTCGACGATGGCGGCCTTGCGCCTGATCATCTGCGGCAGATCCAGCGTCACGCCCTTGACCTGCACGCCGTGGTCGACCAATCCATGCTTCGCCTGCTCGAAGTACTCGGACGAAGCCAGCAGCGCCTTGCTCGGGATGCAGCCGACGTTCAGGCAGGTGCCACCGAGCCGCGGCTTGCCCGCTTCGTCTTTCCACTCCTCGATACAGGCCACGGTCTTGCCGAGCTGGGCTGCACGAATCGCGGCGATGTAGCCGCCCGGGCCCGATCCGATCACGATCACATCGAAGTCGGCCTTGGCCGAAGCCGGGGCGCCACCACCGACGGGCGAGGCGACAGGGGCAGGAGCGGGGACAGGCGCCGGGGTGGGTGCGGGCGATGCTGCTGCAGGTGCTGCCGCTGCCTTGCCTTCTGTATCGACCACTGCGAGCACGTCATCGGTATGGACCGTCGCGCCGTCCGGCTGCACGATCCTGGCCAGCACGCCGTCGGCCGGGCTCGGTACCTCCAGCGTGACCTTGTCCGTTTCCAGTTCAACCAGGATCTCGTCGCGTGTGACGGCCTCGCCGGCCTTCTTCTTCCACTGCATCAGCGTGGCCTCCGAAACCGATTCGGAGAGCTGGGGCACCTTCACTTCGATCGTGGCCATGACTGTTCCTTCCCAGGATTTCAGTGACGAAAACTCCCAGTCTAGGAGAGCACGCGCGCGATGCTAATCCTGCGTTGCAAAAAGTTGCAGCCCGTCACCGGCCCCGTCACTGGCCCCTCACTGGCCCTTCAGCGGCCCTTCAGCGGCCAGCTTGCACCACGCGGCCGTTCGTCGGCTGCGTTGGCCGCGCATTCATCGGGTAGAGCTTCTTGAAGGCATCAAGCTGACGGCTGGAGATCGTCATTGGCGTTTTCATCACGATCCAGTGCACCTCCTCACTGCAGGGCGGCGTGGTCAATGAACCTTCGAACATGAAACTGGCGTGATTTGCCGGGATCAGCCCCGAAACATTGATCGTCCCGTCCAGCGGGTGCTTGTCTCCGGCCTTGGCGGGCAGGCTGGCGAATATCGGCTGCAGTGTGCCGTTTTCACGACCCAGATCGAAAAGCACCGCGATGACGGCAAGCTTGCCGTCGGCACTCTTGTGCACGAGGTGGGCAACCATCGCGTGATGCTTGCCGTTTATCTTTTCTTCGCTGGGCGTGTGGAAGTGAAACTGCACCAGCTTGTACTCCACGCCGTCAACGGTGAGCGCACCGCCGTCCACAGGCTCCACCTGAACGGAATGGCCCGTATTGATGACATCCGCTTTCGCGCCGTTGTAGGCGAGCTTGATTGGGTCGGAGTCCGCTGTCTTTACTTTGCCGGTTTCGATGTCAATTGGCGACTGGTGCTTGCCCAGCTTGCACGTGGCGTAATCCTTTTCCAGATCTCCCCAGTGTTTCGCTCCAGCATGCCCTTCATAGGTCCAGTGAACCCCCTCGTCCGCATATGAAAGGGCCGCGAACAGCAACAAGCCGAATGCCGCAACGACGGAGATCTTCTTCATCACATTCTCCCGAAAGGGATGCAAGCGGGAATGGCGTTGGCGATCATTTTCATGATTCCCAGACGGTCCATGACGTGGCAAGTCGGAACAACACTACATTAGGCGATAGATGGCGAGGCAGACCAGCGTCCGGCTGCCTAAGCTATAGAAACAAGAAGAACCGGGAGCCTGCCATGGCACCAGACTCGAATGCGCTAGCCCGCCGTGTGGCGTCGGCGATCCTCCTCCCGTGGTGCGCCGCCTGTGCGTATCCGGAACTCCACTCCCAGACCTGCCTGTCCGGCGTCGACGTGTACGAAGACACCGTGTACGGTGCCAGTCGGGTGACGTTCTCGGGATCGGACAGTGGACTCGCCGGACCGTGCACCGGGGCGGATACCGGGCGGGGCGGTTTCTGGATCGCCAGTTTCGACCGCGCCGCGCCCCCCGTTGGACCCGAATCCGAAGCCAACCCGGACGTCCTGGTGGAAGCCGCCGTCGTTGGGGGCGAATGGCACTGGTGGCAGGCCGATGGCACGCTCCAGAGCGGCAGCGTGACCGGGGGCCGCGTGATGCGGCCGGTCGATCAGAACCATAGCATCGGCAGCTGCGGCAACGGCGTGGCGCAGATCAGCGTCACGCTTTCGGTGCATCAGCAGTATCCCGGTAGCGGCACCTTCGAAGGCTGCATGGACGACACGCAGGTGGACACGACAATGCCGTGGATTGTCCGTCCGCCGTCGATCCGCGGCAATCTGATCATGAACTCGCCATAGCTGCCTCCCGGCGCCGCTTCGGGACAGCGGGGGCATGCGCCGGGACATGCTCCGTGTGTTTCTGTGTTCAGTTTTTTAGAACCAAGTCCTGCATCTCGTCCAATTGTTTGACGTTGGTAGGCTCGCCATACTGCGCCAGCAGACCCTGGTCACGCCAAACGACAAGAGATTGGAGACAGAGACATGGAACATCAGGAAGCGCGTCAACTCATGGACGCACTGGCCAGCTTCTTTCCCGGCATCGAGGAGGTTGGCTCCTACGTGGCGGGGCGGATCGTAGTTGGCAAGGGCGACACCATCCAGCTCTACGATCCCGCTACCGGCAAGGAAAGCGTCAGCTATCGCGATGGTGGCGCGGAAGTCGCGGAGCAGGCCTGCGAGGCGGCGCGCCAGGCGCAGAAGACGTGGTGGGGCATGACCCACGCGGCGCGCGGACGCATCATGTTCGCGGTCGGCGCGCAGATCCGGCAGCACCTGGAACCACTGGGCCGGCTGGAAGCGATTTCTTCGGGAAAGCCACTGCGCGACGCCGTGCGTGAAGCGGAACTGGTGGCCGAGATGTTCGAGTTCTATGCCGGATGGGCCGACAAGTTCCACGGCAATGTCATCCCGGTGCCAACCACGCATCTCAACTACACGCGCCGCGAGCCGTACGGCACCATCCTGCACGTCACGCCCTGGAATATCCCGATCCTTTCCTTCGGGTGGCAGGTCGCCCCGACCATTGCGGTTGGCAACGCCGCAGTGGCAAAGCCTTCAGAACTGACGCCGTTCTCGTCGCTCGCCGTCGCGGCGCTGGCCGAGCGTGCGGGCGTGCCGGTTGGCCTGATCAACGTACTTGCGGGCTATGGCCATACGATGGCGCAGGCCGCCATTGCGCATCAGGCAATCGGCAAGGTGGTGTTCGTGGGCTCGCAGGGCACCGGTATCCGGATCGCCGAAGCGGCGGCGCGTCGGACCATTCCTTGCATTCTGGAGCTGGGCGGGAAGTCGGCAAATATCGTCTTTGACGATGCCGACCTGGTGCAGGCCGCCGCTGGCGCACAGGCGGCAGTGTTTTCCGGCGCGGGGCAGAGCTGCACCGCGGGTTCTCGTCTGCTGGTGCACCGCAGCGTCTATGCGCAGTTGACCGAGATGGTCGCGGAAGGCGCGCGCAAGCTCCGCGTGGGCCACCCGCTCGAGCAAGGCACCGAGATCGGACCGATCAGCAATCGCAATCAATACGAACACATCAAGCGCATGATCGCCAAGGGGATCGCCGAAGGCGCGACGCTGGCAGCGGGTTCGACGCGTTTCGAGGACGGCGGGTACTACGTTCGTCCCGCACTGTTCACCGGCGTCAACAACGAGATGGACATCGCGCGTATCGAAGTCTTCGGGCCAGTCATCTCCGCCATTCCGTTCGATTCGGAAGAGGAAGCCGTCGCGATTGCCAACGACAGCGAATTCGGGCTCGCGGGCGCAGTGTGGACGCGCGACGTCGGCCGCGCACATCGGGTAGCAAGCCGGGTCGACGCGGGCACCTTCTGGATCAACGGGTATCGCGCCATCCACGTCGGGTCTCCATTCGGCGGCTACAAGAACAGTGGGTACGGCCGGACCAGCGGCATCGAGGTGCTCTACGAGTACACGCAAGCCAAGAGCGTCTGGGTGCAGACCGCCGCAACCCCGTCGATCCAGGTGGGTCGCGCCTGACCGGCTCGAGACGAGGTTTCGATCATGAGCATTGATTCGTCCGAGGCATTTGACTACGTCGTGGTTGGCGCAGGATCGGCAGGAGCGACGCTGGCCACCCGACTCGCCGAGCGGGGCGCCGGACGCGTCCTGCTGCTGGAAGCCGGTGATCGACGCGACAAGGACTTCTGGGTGCAGGTGCCGATAGGGGTCGCCAAGCTGCTGGTCGACAAGCGGTACGTGTGGCAATTCAATACCGAGCCGCAACATCAGCTTGCGGGCCAGCGCATCTACTGGCCGCGCGGGCGGATGCCGGGCGGCTCCAGCTCCGTCAACGGCATGATCTACGTGCGCGGTGAACCGGCGGAGTTCGATCACTGGGCCGAACTGGGCAACCGTGGCTGGGACTATGCGTCGCTGCTTCCGTACTTCAAACGGCTGGAGAGTGCGGCATTCGGTGAGGATGCCTATCGCGGCCGGAGCGGTCCGATACAGGTGTCGTCGGTCGCTGATGTCTTCCCGAACCCGCTGAGCGGGGCCTTTATCGGCGCCTGCGAGCAGGCAGGTATTGCACGGACGTCGGACTACAACGGCGCTGACTATGAAGGCGTCGGCTACCTGCAGCTTTCCGTCGGTGGCGGACGCCGCTGCAGTACCTCCGTGGCCTATTTGCATGGCCGGCCACAACGAAACCTGCACATCGCCACGGACGCGGCGGCGACGAAAGTCCTGTTCGAAGGCGCTCGCGCAGTCGGTGTCGAATACCGGCAGGGTGGTCAGGTCCGACGGGCGATGGCCGGACGCGAAGTGCTGCTGTGCGCCGGACCGATCAAGTCCCCGCAACTGCTGGAGCTGTCTGGCATTGGTGACGCGGAGCGTCTGCGCGGGTTTGGCATACCGGTGCGCGCGAATCTGCCGGGCGTCGGCGAGAACCTGATCGACCATCTCCAGTCACGTCTGACCTATGCGTGCACCCAGCCGATTACGCTGAACGAGATCATGCACAGTTCGTTGCGGCAGGGCTGGCTGGGCTTGCGATACCTGCTTAGCCGACGCGGGATCATGGCGACGCCTACTGTGTCGGCGCAGGCCCTGACGCGTACGAAGCCCGACGAGGGACGGCCCAACGTCAAGATCCAGATCGGTCATATCAGCGGAGCCGACCGATATGCCGGCAAGGATTTCGGCCTGGACAGGTTCCCGGGGTTCAATGTCGGCTTCTTCCAGTTGCGTCCGGAGTCGCGCGGCCATCTGCATATCCGCAGCACGGACCCGTTTGACGCGCCACAGATCGAACCACGCTACCTGACGGAGGAAGTGGACAAGCAGGTCATGCTCGATGCGCTGCGGCTGTCTCGCGAGATTGCGCAACAACCCGGCATGGCGCCGTTCGTGGCCCGCGAAACGCGGCCCGGGATTGATGTACGCGACGACGCCGCGCTGCTTGAGTACATCAAGAAGTCTGGGCAGACCAGCTGGCATCCGATCGGTACCTGCAAGATGGGCGTGGATGCAAAGGCCGTGGTCGATCCGACCCTCAAGGTGCACGGAATCGCGGGCCTGCGCGTGGCCGATTCGTCGGTAATGCCGACGATGTGTTCTCCCAACACGAACGCGGCCTCGATCATGATCGGCGAGAAGGCGGCCGATCTTGTGCTGGGCGGCCAAGCCGCATGACGCCGTACCACCGCCCCAGTCGCCATGGCGTCTGGGGCGGTGACCCCTCATCAGAATTCGAGCACGATCTTGCCGAGGTGCTGACCTGTCGCCTGATAGGAGAACGCACTGGCGATATCCTCCAGCGCGAAGCTGCGGTCGATCAACGGGCGTACTCCGGTGGCGTTCAGCGCGCGCACCATATCCTGCTGGTGTCGCCTGCTGCCAACCAGCAAGCCGGTCAGCCGAAGATGCTTGCGCAGAATCGGGGTGATGGTGATCGGTCCGGTGGCCTGGCCCAGTGCGCCGATGATGGCGATATGTCCGCCGATGCGGGCGGCCGTGATCGACTGATCCAGGGTTGCCGGGCCGCCCACCTCGATCACATGATCCACGCCCGTCCCGCCAGTGAGCCGGCGCACCGATTCGCCCCAGTGCTCATCGGTCCGGTAGTTGAGGACATGATCCGCGCCGAGTTCCCACAGCCTGTCCAGCTTCGCGTCCGAGGATGACATGGCAATCACGGTTGCGCCGGCAGCCTTGGCAAACTGCAAGGCGAAGATCGATACGCCGCCGGTCCCAAGCACCAGCACGGTGTCCCCGGACTTGAGCGATCCATCGACAAACAGCGCGCGCCAGGCCGTCAGTCCCGCGGTGGTCAACGTTGCGGCCTCCGCATGCGAATAGTCGTTCGGCGCATGTGTGAAGTGTTGCACTGGCAAGGTCACCAGTTCGCGCGCGAAGCCGTCCACGCCGTCACCGGGGACGGTCGAGAAGTCTGCCAACGGAGGTTCACCGTCCAGCCAGGTCGGGAAGAAAGTACTGACGACGTGGTCCCCGACCGAGAACTCGGTCACGCCGGGGCCGACTGCCGTGACTTCACCAGCGCCGTCGGCCATCGGGATGCGTCGGTGTGTAAATCCGCGCGTTCCGCGCACCACGGCATAGTCGTGGTAGTTCAGTGAACTGGCGTGAATGCGGACCGTGATCTCGCCGGGGCCGGGCGGACTGACCTCTGTTTCTCCAACGACAAGGTGATCGAGGCCGCCGGGCGGGTCAAGGTAGATGACTTTGGAGGTGGTCACGGGAGTTTTGGGAGATGGAAAGATTGAGGATGGACTGTGTCTAGGCAACATGGGAAGGGTACTGCTGCATCCTTCTGCACAGCATCTGGAGCAGGCGGTTTGCTGCCGGCGAGAGCATGCGGCCGATCCGCGTGACGACGTGCGTTTCGGGACGTTGCAGGATCGGATTGTCGACCGGGATCGCAACCAGTTCGCCGGACTCGAGTTCCGGCGCCACCGCCAGCGGCGCCAGCAGCGTGAAACCTGCGCCGGTCTTGGCAAATTGCTTGAGCACCGCAATCGAGTTTGTCGTGATCGCCGGTACCAGCCTTACCTTGTCGAGCAGCATGGCCGCATCCACGAGTTGACGTGTCCCGTAGGACGGATAGGCCAACGCGATGGGGTACGGCATGAGGTCGCGCAGGGTGACGGCATCGCCGCTGCCAACCAGTGGGAACCCGGGGCCGACGACCGCATGCATGGGCTGGCGTGACCCCGCGCGGCTGATTACCTTC